>DATEPQ010000188.1:0-19589 GCA_035273125.1 Gaiellaceae bacterium | reverse complement strand
CAGCAGGCCTCCGCCCACGTCTCCGCCTCCTCGAGCAACACGCCGCTGCTCGTGGGTGGGCCGGTCGGCGGAGTGCTCGCGCTTTCGGCCCTCGCCGCCGGCGCCTTCACCTTCCGCCGGCGCCGCCGCACACGGGCGGCCGCAGAAGCCGCTCCGGATCCCTCGACCTAGCCGGTCTCGCTCGGCCGGTCGCGGTCGCGCTGCTCCTCGACCGTCTCGTCGGTCGCCGGCGCGCCGCCCGGGCCCGACATCACGACGCCGTCCTCCTCGACGAGGTCGTCTGGCGCCGCGTGCCGGTACTCCTCACTCTGGACGCCACCACGCGGGTCGCCAGGGCGGTCGAGCGCGTGGGGGTCCCCCTCCTGCCGCGCCGCGGTGGGCTCGTCGTCGCTCTTGCCGAAGAGGCGCTTCAACATGAGCCGTGACCTGCCCGGGGCGCCGCTACACTAAGCCTCCGCCGGGCGCATTCGTCTAGTGGCCTAGGACACCGCCCTCTCACGGCGGCGGCACGGGTTCGAATCCCGTATGCGCCTCTAGAGGTCCACCTGCAAGAAGACGTGCACATCCCGCTGAGGCGGGCACCCCATAGGTTGATTGGTCGGACGCCGCTGCGGGGTCATGAGCTGCCGTAGAGGGCAGACCCGAGTACGGAGCAGAAGATCGTGGAGGCCTTCCTTCCGTAGACGCTGACCTCGAGCGTGCGTCCGCGCCATTCTTGGAGCTCTGAAGCGTCCAAGGGGGAAATGATGTGAGTCGACGCGCAGAGCTTCCGACCGCGAACTCTAGGCGGGAGAAACAGTTTTGCTCTGCGGTTCTCTCGCTGGAAGCTGAACCTGTCGAATGTGCCGCTGGTCATGAACTGACGCCCGACATAACTGACGGCGCCGCCGGGCCCGGTTATCCGAACGTAGATGTCCGAGGTGAGCGGGATCGAGGACCGAAGCACCTCTGTGCGGGGGTGGCTGCTGCCGCAGCCTGCCGTGACGAGAAGCGCGGCAAGAACCGCTACGACCGCCGACCCACGCAACGTCTTACGGAGTCGGTGAGGAGTGCTTGCAACGACTGCCATCCCAGCAGAACCTTGCGCAGCCCGTCCCGCGAGTCAACTTCCTGAACTAAAAGAGGGTTCTTGATGCCGGGAGGGTCTACTCCAGAATGGCTACGTAATAGCCGCTGCCGCTCTGTTGCAGCAGTCGGCGGATCCCCCATTCGGTGCCTTCGAGGATCGACGCCAGCTCGTCCGGCGAGACGATCAGGTAGTCGAACCAGGGCCCGACGAGGTCGCGGTAGCGGACCCGCAGCCGCAGCTGGCCTGCTGCCCGGCCCCGCTTGCGGTTGCGCTCCTGGTAGGCGAGATGGGCCGGGCCTTCGGTCGCGCAGGGATCGTTCGAGGCGGCGACGATTCGGTCGGCCAGGGGGCGGAGCCGGCGGAGCAGGCGCCTGGCCTTGCTCGGTGAGCCGAAGAGGCCGAAGTTGTTCCCGAACATGACGATCGTGTCGAAGCGGCCGAGCGCGTCGTCGACGTCCTCGAACGCGAGCAGTCGCACGTCGCGCACTCCGCGCGCACGCGCCACCTCGACCGCGCCCGGCGAGACGTCGATACCGACGACGGTCCGACCGCGGCGCTGCAGCTCCAAGGCCGCTCGCCCCGCGCCCACGCCTGCGTCCAGCACCCTCCCGCGTGTCCAGCGGAGCGCGCGACGCTCCACCGCGGGCCACCTGGCGACGGGTGCGAAGTAACCGATCGTCGCGGCTTCGAGGAACCCGTCGTCCCGCTCGATGATCTCGGGGCCCCTCCCGTCGCGGAGCATTTGCCCGAAGGCGTCCGCCACCGTCAGGTCGCGCGGAAGATGTACAGGCCGTAGACGGTGCCGCGGGTCACCGTCCCCTCGCCGCTGGCCAGAACTCGGCTGCTGCTCGTCGCGCCGGTCTCGGTGAACACCGCGTCGGCATGTTCCAGCCGCCACCCGACCTCTTCGATCTCGTCGAGCACGCTTTGCTGCACGAGGCTGCTGAGCTGGTTGTCCGCTGAGCCGAAATAGGAGCTCTCGCCGTTCAGCTCCGCCAGGGGCAGCAGGATCTGAAACAGCTTCCGGCCCTGCTGCCGGGCGGTCGTGGCGAGGCCGACGGGTGAGCGGGCGAACTCCTCCGCGTGGCGCTGCTGCTCGGCGGTCTCGGCGGCGCGGCGCCGGGCCTCTTCCTCAGCCTGTTTCCGGGCCTCGACGGCCGCCTTCTCTTCCTCGGTCTTCCTGAACACCCGAGCCGTCGATCTTACGCCCCGAATCGCTCTTGGTCGACGCGCGCCTCTGTGCAACCATGCGGATCCGATGCGGGGCTGCCTCGGGGCGAGAGTCGTCACGGTGGCCGCAGTCACCTCGGTGCTCGCGGCGGCGAGTGCATGGACCGCGCCCGCCCCGGCGGCTCCGAATCATTCGACACTGAAGTACGTCGCCGGCACGGTGTCGTGCACGACGGTCGCGGGCGCGGTGCAGCTCGACGCGATCGCCTACCGTCCGGCATTCGGGTATGCCGCCGCTTTCATCGAGACCGGCTTCCCGAACACCCCCGGCACGATCACCCTCGTCGGCGTCCAGACCGGCAAGTCGAACTACACCGTGGACAAGCGGTGTGACCGAACGAGGAAATCGGTTCGCTTCACCCGCCGCGGGCTCACCTCGGCCGGAGTCGTCAAGGCCGGCTACGACCAGTCGCCGATGGTCTACTGCGGAGCGCCCCGCCGCATGTTCGTGCGGTATCGCCTCGGCTTCGCCGGCTCCGGCAAGCCTGCCACCGCGACGATCGGGGTCTGGGCGAAGCGCAAGAACTCGTCGCGGTTGCGCGAGATCGGCTACGTGCAGTGGTCGCCGAGCAGGTCAGTGACCTACTACTCGCGGAAGGCCTGTACCAGCCAGTACTAGGACCGCTTGACGACCAGCACGTTCCCAGACCGGTCGACCCGGTCGGCCACCGCCCAGTCGACGACGCGCCAGGGGCCCGAACCGTCGGGCAGGTGCAGCACGTCTCCGAGCCTCGGCTCGAGAACGGGGCTCGGGGAGCGATAGTCCCCGAAGATCTCGGGCGCGTCGAGCTCACCTTCCCTCACGCTCCAGACAAGCCGGCCCATCTGCGGATCGTGGCATCTGGACGCTCCCCCGAGCTGAGGGAAATCGCCGTGCCGGTACCGCCCGCGGCGGGTGAAACCTGGCCCGATTGGCGTACCCTTCGCGCGTGGAGCTCGAGACCGGTGTGAGGGGGCCGTCGCTGCCGGCTCGGTTCGAGCCGCTCCGGCTGCTCGGTCGCGGCGGGATGGGAGCGGTCTATCTCGCGTGGGACAGGCTGCTCTCGCGCCACGTCGCGATCAAGATCCTCGCGTCGGACCTGGCTACCGACGCGGTCGCCCGTGAGCGATTCGCCCGCGAGACCGCACTCGCCGGCCAGCTCGGCACGCATCCGCACATCGTCACGGCGTACGAGGCGGGCGAATGGGAGCGGCGGCCGTACGTGGTCTTCGAGTACATGCCGAACGGGAGCCTGGCCGAGCGGCTCCAGGAGTATGGCCCGCCCCCGCGGCCCACGGCTCTGCGCTGGCTCGAACAGGCGGCGGATGCGCTCGACCACGCGCACGCGGCGAAGGTCGTCCACCGCGACATCAAGCCCGCGAACCTTCTCCTCGACGCGGACGACGACCTCAGCATCGCCGACTTCGGCGTGCACCGCCGCGACGGGGAGGCCACGCTCACCGCGCAGGGCGAGATCGTCGGCACGACCGGCTATCTCGCGCCCGAGCAGGCCGACGGCCGGGGCGCGACCGCTGCGAGCGACCGCTACGCACTCGGGGTGGTCGCGTATCAGCTGCTGACCGGGCGCTTGCCGACAGCCGATCGATGGGGACGGGCCGCGCCGCTCGCAAGGGTGTTCGATCGCGCGCTGTCCGACGAGCCGGACCGGCGGTATCCGACGGCGAGCGCGTTCGTGAGCGAGCTTCGAGCCGCGCTCCTCGCCGATCCCGAGCCGACCCTTACCAGACCGACGCGTCGCAGGATCCTCCCCCTGCGCACGACACCCGGCGCGCGCCCGGTTGCGCATTCTCCGGCCCCCCCGCGGTACCGGCAACGAACGCGGCTCTGGCGCATGTCGGTTCTCCTGCTGGCAGCACTCGTCGTAGCCGCGCCGGCGACCGCCGGCGGGCTCGTGCTCGGGCGCAAGCTCGCCGGGACGCACTCCGCACACCCGCAGGCTCGCGCCGTGCCGACCCGGTGTGCGGTCTCGCCGTTCGAGGCCGACGCGAACCTCGTCGTCTACGGCGTCGGAGCCATCCGCTTCTGCCGCTCGCAGGCCGAGTCGCTCTCGGCTCAAGGACAGGCCTGGGCCTACCGCGCGAACACGCACCTGCAGGCACCGGACAGCGGCCGACCGGGCGATCTCGGCCGCGTCTGCGCGCTCGCCCGGGGCCACCTGACCGCCGCGGTCTACGACGATCTCGGGCGGGACATCGGGACCGATCTCTGTCACACGTTCGCCGCAGCCGGCTGGGAGCTTCGGAGCTAGCCACACTTTTCGCCGAGTTCGTCCGGCGATGGAAGTACGCTCGGCCGAGCCTTGGCCAGCCATCTGATCGACGCCAGGGGAACCGTCGAGCCGGACGTCGACCCGAAAGGCGTCGAATCGCGGCTCCGTGACGGCGTCTTCCTCTGGCTCGACATCGACGATCCCACCGAGGCCGACTTCACGCTGCTGAAGGAGGCCTTCGACCTGCACCCGCTCGCGCTCGAGGACTCGCGCAAGTTCGGCCAGCGCCCCAAGATCGAGGAGTACGACGACTTCACCCTCCTCGTCGTGTTCGGGGCCGTCGACGACCCCGACCGCCGCACGGGCCTCGCGCCGATCGAGGTGCATTGCTTCTACTCGGAAAAGTGGCTGATCACCGTGCACAAGGGGGAGTGCGCAGTCTTCGGGCAGCTCCGGAACCGGACGCATCGCCATCTCCGGCAGTACGAGGAAGGGCTCGGGATCCTCTACCTCGTCGTCGACGAGCTCGTCGACAGCTTCCTGCCGCAGCTGTCCGAGCTCGACGACGAGTTCGACGAGCTCGAGGACACGATCCTCACCGACCCGCAGCCCGCGTCGCTGCAGCAGGCGATCACGATGAAGCGGCAGCTCGTGCAGTTGCGGAAAATCGTCAATCCGCAGCGCGACATGTTCGGCGCGCTCCTGTCCGGCCGGTACGAGTTGCCCGGGATGACCGCGGAGCACGAGCGCTACTTCCGCGACGTCTACGACCATCTCATCCGCGTCTCGGAGCAGCTCGACGACTACCGCGATCTCGCCTCCGGCACCACCGACCTGTACCAGTCGACGGTCGGGAACAAGATGAACCTGACGATGAAGCAGCTCGGCTGGGTGGCAACGTTCTTCCTGCCGCTCACGTTCCTCACCGGCTTCTTCGGCCAGAACTTCGACCTGCTCGTCAACACGATCATCCAGCCGTCCTGGACGTTCTGGCTGCTCGGGCTCGGGCTCGACCTCGCCGCCTTCGTGGCGGTCCTCCTCTGGTTCCTCGACCGCGAGCGAGGCAACCTGAGTCTGCGAATGCCGGAGCTGCCCGCCCTGCCGCGCCGGCGCTGAGGCCGCTCGGGACGGCCGAGCACGCTGGCACTAGCAGACGTCGTCCCGCTGGCGTAACCTCGACCGGGGCGGGCCTCGGTCGCGGCCCCCTTCTCCGGGGCCCGCCCCTCGAACACTTAGACGTTCGACCCGGCCAACTGGTTCGCTTCATCGTGAAGCGACTTAGCAACGTCTTACAAACAGACGCGTGTCCGGACAGATCCGGATCCCGACTCCGCGAGTAATAGAGATAGCACCGACAAAGGGGCGGCCCCAAGTCCTCCCGGCGGCCGTCCCGCTCCTCGCCGGGGGCGGCTGCCACGGCCATAGCGGCCGCCCCCACCCTCCGGCCCGCGGAAATCACCCTTTCGACCTCCCGAGACCGGATTACACTGGGATCATGCTCCGGGGTCGCACAGCCGCTCTCGCCTCAGCACTCGCAGTCGCCGTGGCCGCGGTCGTCACCGCCGGTTGCGGCGGCGGCAGCACGAGCAGCGCGCTCTCCCTCGACCCGGTCGCGGCGGCCGCGACGAAGTCGCAGAGCGCGGGCGCGGCCCGAGTCCGACTCTCGATCGCGGTGAGCGGCCCGCAGGGCAAGACGTTCCACCTGCGTGGCACGGGCGCGATCGACGGCCCGAGCTCGGAACTGACCTTCAAGCTTGGCTCGCTTCTCGGGGAAGCCGCCCTGCCGAGCGCGGCGCCGACACAGCTCGCGCACGGCTCGCTGCGGGAGATCACGCTCCAGGAGGACGGCGACTACGTCATCTACGTCCGGCTCGGCTCCCTCCTCTCGTCACAGCTGCCGGGCGGCCAGCAGTGGATCAGGCTCGATCTCTCGAAGCTCGGCAAGTCCGCGGGCCTCGACCTGTCGAAGCTGCTCTCGGGAAGCCAGATGCAACCGGGTGACCTCCTCTCCCTGCTCCGAACCGACGGCGCGAAGATCCACAAGGTCGGGTCGGCGACGGTCGACGGCGTCGCCACGACGCACTACCGCGTCGTCGTCGACACGAGCTCCCGCCTGAAGGAGCTGGGCACCAGCCCCCTGCTGGCAGGTGTCGCGGCGCAGATGCCGAGGATCCCCGAAGACGTCTGGGTCGGCAAGGACGGGCTCGTGCGCCGCGTCCGGGTCTCCGTCGACCTCCCGCACGGCACGACCCCGGTGCGGACGGCGGTGGCGATGGACCTCTACGACTACGGCGCGCAGGTGGACATCGCGGCCCCGCCGGCCGGCCAGGTCTTCGACGCCACCGATCTCGCCCAGCAGGGCCTCGGCGGCCTGCACTAGCCGGCGCACCGTTTCCAGCTCGGCGAACGTTCCAGGCTCGTGGAGCGCCGCTGGGACAGCCTCAAGCAGATCGTCCGGCTCTGGGTCGACCTGTTCGACCGCCACAACCTCTTGACCTACGCCAGCGCGATCGCGCTGCGCATGTTGATCGCGGCCGTGGCCTGTGCCCTGTTCGCGCTCGGCATTCTCGGTGCCTCGCACCAGCAGGAGCTGTGGCGGAAGACGATCGGCCCCGAGATCGAGCCCAAGGTGCTCCCCCACGTCTTCGACGGCATCGACCAGACCGTGAACCGCGTGTTCTCGTCTTCGACCGCCGGGCTCCTCGCGCTGGCGTCGGCGCTGGCGGTCTGGGAGGTGTCCGGCATCATCCGCGCCGGCATCGGCGCGCTCGACGAGATCTACGAGACGCCCGAGCCACGGCCGTTCTGGGTTCGCTTCCCGATCTCGTTCGGTCTCGCGATCGTCTTCCTCGCCGCCGTGCTCGGAGCGATCGCGATCGTCTGGGCAGGCCACATCACCGGGGGCTGGGGCACGGCGATCTGGATCCTTCGCTGGCCGGTGGCGGTGGCTCTGGTCTCCTTCGCGTTCGAGGTCGTCGTCCGCTGGGCGCCGGCGAAGCACCGACGCAGGCGGTGGGCGAGTCTCGGCTCCGTGCTCGTGGTGGTCGGTTGGATCGGCGAGACGTTGATCTTCGGCGAGTACGTCCGCTCGGTCGCGAACTTCCGCACCCCGGTCGGCAGCCTCGAGGTGTTCATCTTCCTCGCGACGTACTTCTACATCGCGGCGATCGTGCTGCTCGTGGCGATGGAGCTCGACGAGCTCGTCCGCGCCGACATGCAGCGCCCGCGGAACAAGCAGGTGCTTCTGCCGCTCGTGGCCGGCGTGATCCGCGGTTAGGCGGCGGTCAGCTCGGCGACGAGTGGAGCCGTGTCCAGCGGCTCGAAGCCGAGCCGGCCGGCGATGTCCTCGGTCGAGGGACGTGTCCCCTCGGCGAACAGCCCGCGCAGGATCTCGCCCGTGCCGGTGCTCCGCCACCAGTCCTCGCCCACCTCGCGGCGCAGATACGCGCGCAATTGAGCGGAGCGGATCCACGCACGCAGGTAGTCGGCGGAGTAGAAGCCGGCGTCCATGTCGGCGAGGTGGCCGCGCTCGTCGTAGCGGAGCCCCGTGGCCTCGGTGAGAAGCGTCGCGTAGTCGCGGGGCGAGCTCCCCTGCTCCTCACCGAACGCGCTCCAGAAGCCGAGCTCGTAGCGGAGCTTGGCCGCGTAGCGGCGGTAGAGGAGCGCGTCGAGAAAGGCCGCCGCCTGGGCGTTCTCCGCCGCCTGCTCGTCCGAGAGGCCGAAGTACGCCGCGTGCCAGCCCGGCTCGCCTGCGATCGAGTCGAGGATGTAGGAGTAGATCTCCGTCAGGGCGTGGTCCCGCGAGATCGCCCGGAACGTCCAGGGCAGGCGCGGATCGCAGCTCGCGTAGTGGAGCGCGTGTCCGGCCTCGTGCAGGAACGCCTCGTAGTCGGAGAGGCCGCCCTGGGCACGCGTGATCAAGTGGACGACCTCGGGCGGGTCGGCCGCGATCACGCAGGCGCGGGGATCCTTCTGGGGCCGGTCCTCGAGGTCGAGGCGGATGTTGGGGATTGCGTGGAGATCGAAGCCGAGCGCGCGAACCGTCTCCACGCACACATCCACCGAGCGCTCCTTGGGATACGTCGACTCGAGCGGCGAGAGACGGCGCAGCCAGCGGAGATGGGCGCTCGTCGGCAGGTCGGTGCGCTCTGGACCGAGCAGCCGCTCGAACCAGCGCTCGCGCAGCCGCTCGTACGCGCCGGCGGCCGCATCGGCGGCCCGGCGCAGGACGTCCTCCAGCTCGCGCAGCGAAATCTGCTTCTCGTCCTCGTGGCGGGCGACCGCGTCGCGCTCGCCCGAGAGCCCGGCCTCGAGCTCGTCACGGGCGACGAGCAGCTCGCGGCGGTCGTCGTTGTAGCTCGCGGAGAGCTCCTGTGCGAGCTCGCCGAGCTCCTCGCGCTTCGCGTAGTCGGGGAGGACGGCGAGCCTGGCTTCCGCGGCCCGCAGCGGCAGCTCCTCGCCGTCGAACGTCAGCCGTGCCGCGAGGAGCGCGTTCTCGAGCTCGTCCTCCCGCGCGGCCAGCTCGGCATCGACGATGCCGGCCTCGCACGTCCTGCGGAGCCGGTAGAGCCGCTCCCGCTCGTCCCCCTCGGGAGCCACTGCCTCCACTGCACGGAGCGCGTCGAGCTGCTCCTGGGTGAAGAGATCGGCGTGCCGGGCGACGATCGCGGCCTGGTCGGACGTCTCCTTCTCGCCCACGCGCACGGCGCGGACCTCTTCCGCGGCCTCGGCGTAGTACGCCCCGTAGGCGTCCTCATATCCGTGGGGGCTGCGAACGGCGGTTGTGCTCATCGGTCGGCGCGCGCGAGGGTGCGCACCGTCGAGAGTAGTTGCTCGAGCTCGAACGGCTTCGGCAGTACCGCATCGGCTTCCGTCAGCCCCGCGTCGGTGACGTCCACCGAGCCGGTCACGAGCACGACCGGAATCGGCGGCCGCCGGGCGTGGCACTCGGCCACGAGCGGGTCGCTGCGCTCGCCGCGCAGGTGGACGTCGAGGACGACGACGTCGACGTCTTCCTCGGCCAGCGCCGTCCGTGTCGTCGCGAGCGACTCCGCCTCGACGACCTCGTGCCCGTCGAGCTCGAGATTGATCCTGCACAGCAGCCGGATCGAAGGATCGTCGTCGACGACCAAGATCCGAGCAGGCGCCGCATGCCCCCCGGGAACCCCCATTGCGCGCGAGTCTATCCGCGAGCTGCTCGGTCCGTAACCACGCTCCGCGTGGGCTCGTTTACCCCTTTGAAATGGCAAGCGACTTCCCGCAGCCCGGGCGCGGCGGGCAGCGCGGCATCCACCGTATGGATCCCGCCGGCCTGCCCCAACCGAGCCTGCGCTTCCGGCGCCTGGCGTGGCTTGCCTTCCAGCGCGCGCTCGATCCACTCGCTCCGCCGAAGCCGCTGCCGCCGAGCGCGCTACGCCACGACGGCAGCCGCCGCCCGTAGGCGGCTGAGCGTCGTCTCGCGCCCGAGCAACTCGATGCTCTCGAACAGCCCCGGGGAGACCTTCGAGCCCGTCACCGCGACTCGGACCGGCTGGAAGGCCTGGCGGGGCTTCAGGCCGAGCCCGTCGGCCGCGGCCCGCAGCGCCGTCTCGATCGATTCCGCCTCGAACGGCTCGAGCGAGACGAGCGCCTCCTCGGTCGCCGCCAGCATCGGCGCGCCGCCGTCGAGCTCCGCCGGGTCCGGCTCCACCTCGCCGAAGAGGAACCCCGCGAAGCCGGGAAACTCCGCCAGCCGCGCGATCTTCTCCTGCACGAGCGGCGCCGCCCGCGAGACGCGCTGGGCGTCCCACTCGTAGCCGTTCTCGCCCAGCCACATCACGAGGCGGTGCGCGAACTCCTGCGACGAGAGCTCGCGGAGATAGATGCCGTTCATCCAGTCGAGCTTCGCGTAGTCGAACTGGGCCGGGCTCGGGCTGACCCGCTCGAGGAGGAAGCGCTCGACCAGCTCGTCGCGGGACATGATGGTCGTCTCGCCGTCGGGCGCCCAGCCAAGGAGTGCGAGGAAGTTCAGCAGCGCCTCGGGCAGGTAGCCGTCCTTGCGGAACTCGTCCACGGTGACCGCCCCGTGCCTCTTCGAGAGCTTTTTCCCGTCGGGGCCGCTCACGTTCGGAACGTGTGCGTAGACCGGAACCTCGGCGCCGACCGCGCGGATGATGTTGATCTGCTTCGGCGTGTTGGAGATGTGGTCCTCGCCGCGGATGACGTGCGTGATCCCGTCCCACACGTCCTCCATGGGCGACGCGAAATTGTAGGTCGGGCGGCCGTCGGAGCGGATGAGCACGAGGTCCTCGATCGTCTCGTTCGGGATCTCGACGCGACCGCGCACCACGTCGTCCCAGCCGGTCGAGCCCTCGTCCGGCATGCGGAATCGGATGGCGCCCTCGTCCTCGTACGCCTTGCCGTCGGCGACGAGCCCGTCGGCGACCTGCCGGCAGTCGTCCATCCGGTCGAGCTGGAACGTGAGCGGCCCGTCCCAGTCGAGGCCGAGCCAGCTGAGCGATTCCTTGATCTGGTCGACCGCCTCCGCGACCTCGCGCGAGGTGTCGGTGTTCTCGATCCGGAGCCGGAACTCCCCACCTTCGTGGCGCGCGTAGAGCCAGTTGAAGAGCGCCGTGCGGACGTTGCCGATGTGGAGGAGCCCGGTCGGGCTGGGAGCCATGCGGACGCGGACCGGCATGGCGGTAGCGTAGGCCGCGTGCGGGGGCGGACGCTGACGCTGCGGGAGCTGAATCGCGCCACCCTCGCGCGCCAGCTCCTGCTCGAGCGCCGCCGCCTGCCGGTCGCGCGGGCCATCGAACGGCTCGTGGGCATGCAGGCGCAGTGGCCGCCGTCGCCGTACATCGGGCTCTGGACGCGCGTCGACGGCTTCCGCCGGGAGACCCTCGAGCGTCTGCTCCGACGCGGCGAGGTGCTCAAGCCCACGGTGATGCGCGGAACGCTGCATCTGATCACCGCGCGCGACTATCCGGTCTTCTACGCGGCTTTCAAGGAGATGAACACATGGTTCGGGCCGCTGCACCTAGAGCGCGCGAGCGCGTCGATCGGCAACGTCCGCGCGCTGTTGCACGACGGCAGGATCGACTACACCGAGCTCCTCGCCCACCTGCGCGCCGCGCATCCGGATCTCTCCGAGAGGGACTGCCGCAGGACGCTGTATGCGCTGCGCCGGCATGCGCACTTGCTGCACGCCCGCGAGACAGCCGCCTGGACGACGCGGCCCTCGGCGACGTACGAGGCGCACCGCGAGCCGGCGGTCGTCGACATCGCGGCGGCCGTCACCGAGCTCGTGCACCGTCACCTGCGCGGGTTCGGGCCGGCGACCAAGGCTGACGTCGCCGCGTGGTCCGGCCTGCGCGTTCGGGACTTCGAGCACGCGCTCGACGGGCTCCCGACCTTCCGGAACGAGGACGGCAAGACGCTCTACGACGTGCCTCGCGCGCCGCTGCCGCCTGCGGACACTCCGGCCCCGGTCCGCTTCCTGCCGAAGTGGGACAACGTGCTGCTCGCGTTCGCCGACCGTCGCCGGACGATCTCCGACGAGCTGCGCAAGGGCGTGATCGGAAAGAACGGCGACGTCGCGGCGACGGTCCTCGTCGACGGCGTCGTCGCGGGAACGTGGAGCGGCGCCGCGCACGTCGAGCTACTGATGCCGCTGACCCGCACGCAGAAGGCGGAGGTCGCCGACGAGGCGGCGCGACTGGAGGCGTGGCTGCGCTGATGCAGATCGGTGCGCACATCTCCTCCGCCGGCGGGATCGACAAGGCCGTCGACCGCGCCGTCGATCTGGGCGCCGACTCGGTGCAGGTTTTCACCCAGAGCCCGCGGACGTGGAGGCCCACGAACCACGATCCCGCGAGCTTCGAGCGCTTCCGCGAGAAGCGGGCAGCCGCCGGGATCGGGGGCGTCCTCTGCCACGCGCTCTATCTCTGCAACCTCGCGTCACCCGACGACACCGTGTACGAGAAGTCGGTGCTGGCGATGGGCAACACCATGCAGGTGGCCTGCGGGATCGGCGCCGACGCCGCGGTCTTCCACGTCGGCTCGCATCTCGGCAGCGGCTTCGAGGCGGGGCTCGAGCGCGCGTTGCCCGCGCTTGAGGTCGTGCTCCAGCTCTGCTCCGACGAGACGTGGCTGCTGATGGAGAACTCGGCCGGCGCAGGGGGCACGATCGGCCGCTCGATCGAGGAGCTCGCGACGCTGTACGAGCGGCTCGACCGGCACCCGAGGCTCGGCATCTGCCTCGATTCCTGTCACCTGTGGGTCTCCGGCGTGGACGTGACCGACCCCGCAGCGCTCGACGCCTGCCTGGACGAGGTCGACTCCGCGATCGGCCTCGACCGCCTCCGCGCGCTGCACGTCAACGACACCGCCGCGCCGCTCGGCTCGAACCGCGACCGGCACGCGAACATTCTCGAGGGCGAGCTGGGCGAGAAGCTCGGAGTCTTCCTCTCGAACCCGCGACTCCAGGGGCTTCCGGCGGTCCTCGAGACGGCCGGCCCTGAGAACCGCGGCCCGGACGCGGCAGAGATCCAGAAGACGAAGGACCTCCGCGCGCGCTGGCTCACCTGACCCTTCGGGACACGTCCGGTGTCTGACACCGGACGTGTCCGTTACGGACCTGGTCTATCGAGTCATTTCCGCTCAACCCAGCGGAGGATGATGTCCAGAGCGAACATGTCCGGTGTCTGACACCGGCCGTGTACGTTCGGGACGTGTCTGGTGGTCGGTATCGCTGGGTCGTCCTCGCGGGGGGCACGCTCGCGCAGGCGAGCTTTTCCGCCTCCTCGGTGGGACTGCCGGCGCTGGGACCGGCGCTGAAGTCGCACTACGGGCTGACCCTGGGCCAGACGGGCGTGGTGCTCGCCGGGATCGGGATCGGGATGCTGTTCACGCTGCTTCCCTGGGGACTCGTGGCCGACCGCGTCGACGAGCGCTGGGTGATCGCGATCGGGCTCGCCGGCGCCGCCGCGCTGCTCGCTGTCGCGTCCGCGACGCACGGCTTCGGCACGGTCACGGGGGCGCTCGTGGGGGCCGGAGCGCTCGGGGCGAGCGTCAACGCCGCCAGCGGCCGGGCGATCATGGCCTGGTTCCCGGCCTCGGAGCTGGGCATGGCGCTCGGGATCCGGCAGACGGCGATCCCGATCGGCGCCGCGATCGGCGCCGGCCTCCTCCCCATCCTCGCATCGGCGGGCGGCACACGGCTCGCCTTCCTCTTTCTCGGCGCCGCGTGCCTGACCGGAGCCGTGGTCGCCGCCGTGTTCGTCCGGACCGGAGCGCCAGGCGAGCAGGAGCTCGGTGACGTCTCCCGCCCGATCCGCGACCCGCGGATGTGGCTACTCGGCAGTGCGACCGGCCTCTACCTCGTGGCGCAGGTCGGGATCATCAGCTTCGTCGTCCTCTTCCTCCACGAGCACCGCAACGTGTCGCCCCACGCCGCCGCGCTCGTGCTCGTGGCGATCTACGTGCTCGCGGTGGCCGCCCGCGTCGGCTCCGGGGTGATCTCGGACCGGCTCGGGAACCGACTGGCGCCGCTGCGGACGATCGGCGTCGCGCTCGCGATCTCGACGGCAGGCGTCGCGGCCGCGACGGATGCCCCGCTCGCGTTGCTCATTCCGCTCTTCGTCGTCGCCGGGACGCTCAGCATGGCGTGGAACGGGCTCGCGTACGCCGCCGCCGCGGAAGCGGCCGGCTCTGCCCGCACCGGCGCGGCACTCGGCTTCCAGCAGACGCTGCTCGGCGTCATGGTCGCCGGCGCGCCACCTGTCATCGCCGCTGTCGCGGAGCACAGCTGGCGGCTCGCGTTCGTCCTGGCCGCGGTCGCCCCGGCGCTCGGGGTCGTGATCCTGCAGCGGCTGCGGGAGCGGACTAGAAGTCCGCGACCCGCGCGAACACGCGGAACGTCGGCGAGCCTGCCGGCAGCTCGCCGAACTCCGGATTGACGCAGCCGAGCTCGCTCTCGCGCTGCGAGAACGTCGACTGCACGGCCGCCTCGCACATGGGGAGCGGCCCGCGCAGCGCTCGCACGGCGCCGAACCCCTCGCGACTCCGCTCCGCGGCCGCGAGCATCTCGACGTCGATCTCCGCCTCGAACACCTTCTGCAGGCAGCCCATGTACGTGTGCCCGTGCTCCTCGTACGCGTAGACGAACGGACACGACCGCTCGAGGCACGCCGCCGGATAGACGACCTTCTCGCAGTGGACGGCACAGCCCCTGCACTCCACCTCGTCCTGCGGATGGAGCGGCAGCGCCGCGGTCGCTTGCTCGGGCGTCATGATCGCATTGTTCGCGCGGATGCACGGCTACGCAAGACTTGACAGGGAGCGGAGGTGGCGCTAGGTGCCCGGGCGGAGCTCGAGGACGGCACGCACTCCTCATGCCCGGTGAGCCGCTCTTTAGGCTTGCGCGGTGGGAAGGAACCTCCTCTGGGCGTCGCTCGCCGTCGCGCCCATCACGATCCTCGTCGACAAGCTGACAGGCGCGGGCGACGTCACGCTCTTCGTCCTGGCCGCGCTCTCGCTCATCCCCCTCGCCTGGCTGATCGGGGAGTCGACCGAACATGCCGCGGAGCACACGGGGCCCGGCATCGGCGGCTTCCTCAACGCGAGCTTCGGGAACGCGCCGGAGCTCATCGTCGCGCTCTTCGCCGTCGGTGCGAACCTCCCGGAGGTCGTGCGGGGCTCGCTGTCGGGGAGCGTCATTTCGAACCTCCTGCTCGTGTACGGCGTGACCCAGATCGCCGGCACGGACGGGGCCCGGATCGACCGCCGCTCGCTGCTCCTGCAGATCGGGCTCATCGGGGTTGCCGTCGTCGCGTTCGTGGCGCCGGCCACGCTCGGCTACACCGGTGCCCCGGAGCGGAACGCGGTGGTCATCGCCTCGGTGCCGGTGGCCATCGTGCTCCTGCTGCTCTATCTCGCGGTCGTCGGCCGCAACCTGCGCCGGCACCACGAGAGCGAGCGCGCGCGGGGGGAGCCGAGCGAGGGGACGTGGTCGCTGCTCACGGCCCTCGCCGTCCTCGCCGTGGCGACCGCTGTCACCGCCTGGATCAGCGAGATCCTCGTGCACTCGCTCGGCGCGTTCGCGGAGGCGGTCGGCCTGAGCGAGTTCTTCATCGCGGTCGTGATCGTGGCCATCGTCGGCAACGCGGCCGAGCACGGCGGCGCGATCGTGATCGCGCACAACGGAAAGATGCGGCTCGCCACCGAGATCGCGATCTCCTCGGCGGCCCAGGTCGGACTGCTCGTCGTTCCCGTCGTGACGCTCCTCTCGCTCCTCTTCTCCAACCACCTGGCCCTCGCGTTCCGCTGGACCGAGCTCTTCGCAATGGCCGGCGCGGCGGTCGTCGTCGCCGCCACGGTCTGGGACGGGACGTCGCGGCGGAAGGAGGGGGCGTTCCTCGTCGCCGCGTACGCGGCGGCCGTCGTGGGCTTCCTCCTCGGCGGCGGCCGGTAAGAGTTCGGTTAGTCCTCTTTTCAGACGCGGCCGATTCGACTACCCTCGACGGCATGGTCGTGAGGGAGGAGTCGAAGGACGGCGTCGCCGTGCCCACGAACGCCGCGGTCGATGCGCGTGACGTGACGCGCCGCTACGGCGAAGGCGAGACCGCGGTGGACGCGCTCCGCGGAATCGATCTCGAGGTTCGCCCGGGCGAGCTCGTCGCGGTCATGGGGCCGTCGGGCTCCGGCAAGTCGACGCTCATGCACATCCTGGCGGGGCTGGACAAGCCCACCTCGGGGACGGTGAAGATCGCCGGCACCGAGATCACCGAGCTCGACGACTCGAAGCTCACGCTCCTGCGGCGCGAGCACATCGGCTTCGTCTTCCAGTTCTTCAACCTCCTGCCGATGCTCAACGCGGAGGAGAACGTCGTCCTGCCGCTCTCGATCTCAGGCGAGAAGCCCGATCGCGAGTGGCTCGACTCGCTGCTCTCGCAGATGGGCCTGGCCGACCGGCGCAGCCACCGACCGTCCGAGCTCTCCGGCGGGCAGCAGCAGCGTGTCGCGATCGCACGCTCGCTCGTCACGCGGCCGACGATCCTCTTCGCCGACGAGCCGACGGGCAACCTCGACTCGAAGACCGGCGGGGAGATCCTCGAGCTGATGCGCGCCTCGACCGACGCCTACGGCCAGACGACGGTCATGGTCACGCACGAGGCGCGGGCGGCCGTGATCGCAGACCGCATTCTCTTCCTCGCCGACGGGCAGATCGTGCGCGAGCTCGGCAAGGGCGCCGAGCAGAGCGCGGTGCTCGCGGTGATGAACTCGCTCAGCGGATGATCCACGTCGCGCTGAGGGGCATGGCGCGCCGCAAGCTGCGCACGGCGCTGACCGCGATCGCGATCGTCCTGGGCGTCGCGCTCATCACGGGCACCTACGTCCTCACCGACTCGATCAAGGGAGCGTTCGGGGGGATCTTCACCTCCGTCTACCGCGGCACGGATGCCACGGTCACGGGCAAGTCGGCGTTCTCCCTCAGCGACAGCGGCACTACGACGGCCCCACCCTTCAGCCAGTCCTTGCTGCCCAAGATCCGCAAGCTGCCTGACGTGCAGGACGCGGTCGGCGGCGTCGGCGGCAATGCGCATCTCGTCCTGGACGGGAAGGTCGTGCACTTCGGCGGCGCGCCGAACCTCGGCTTCAGCGTCGATCCCGCGCGGCCCGAGCTCAACACCCTCACGCTCGTGGACGGGAACTGGCCGGGCCTGAACGAGCTCGTGATCGACCAGGCGACCGCGCACAAGAAGGATCTGCACGTGGGTCAGACGATCGGGGTGCAGGCAAACGGGCCGACGATCCAGATGACGATCTCCGGACTCGTGCACTTCGGCGGAGCGTCGAGCCTCGGCGGCGCGACGCTGTCGGGCTTCGACCTGACGACCGCGCAGCGGCTCTTCGACCGGGTCGGGAAGCTGGATCAGATCCGCGCGAAGGCGAAGCCGGGCGTCTCGCCGGCGCAGCTCGTGGCCCAGATCCGCAGCATCCTGCCCCCGCACACGCAGGTGAAGACCGGCGAGGGGCAGGCGAAGTCGGACGCGAAGGACACCGAGAGCTTCCTCAACTTCCTGCAGGACTTCCTGCTCGCGTTCGGAGGGATCGCGCTGTTCGTCGGCTCGTTCGTGATCGCGAACTCGCTGTCGATCACGATCGCGCAGCGCACGCGCGAGCTTGCGACGCTGCGAACGATCGGCGCCTCCCGACGCCAGGTGCGGTTCTCGATCGTCGTCGAGGGCTTCGTGATCGGAGCCTTCGCCTCGGTCGTGGGGATCGCCGTCGGGCTCGGGCTCGGCGTCGGCCTCTTCAAGCTGTTCGACGCGGTCGGCTTCACCCTCCCGAACAACGGGCTCGTCCTGCACACGCGGACGGTGATCGTGGCGCTTCTGGTCGGGATCGTCGTGACCGTCCTGGCGAGCCTCCGTCCAGCAGTCCGTGCGACACGCGTGCCGCCGATTGCAGCCGTGCGCGAGGGGTCCGAGCTGCCGCCGGGGCGGTTCGCGAGGTTCCGACCCGTCGGCTCGGCGCTGCTGACCGCGGCCGGCTTCGGGTTGCTCGTCTACGGCCTGTTCGGATCCGGGCTCGGGACGAAGCAGGTTCTCCTCTCCATGGGCGTCGGGACACTGCTGATCTTCGTCGGGATCGCGCTCCTGGCGGCCCGGTTCGCCCGTCCGCTCGCGTGGGCGCTCGGCGCGCCCGCGAAGAGATTCGGCGGCGCGGCCGGGTCGCTGGCGCGCGACAACGCGAGACGGAACCCGCACCGGACGGCCTCCACCGCCTCGGCGCTGATGATCGGCCTCGCCCTCGTCACGCTCGTCGCCGTCGTCGCAGCCGGGATCACGCAGAGCTTCAAGGGGGCGGTCAACGACCTCTGGACCAGCGGCTACGCGATCACCGCGCAGAACAACTTCGACCCGATCCCGATCGCGGCCGGCAACCAGGCCGCCCGCACCCGGGGCGTCCAGTCGGTCGCGAACGTGCGCGGCGGGGACGCGCTCATCTTCAACAAGGTGCACCAGGCGACCGGTGTGAACCCCGGGGGCGCGCAGATCTTCCGCATGAAGTGGCTGGACGGCGGGAGCAATGCAGTGATCGCAGAGCTCGGCGAGCACGGCGCCTTCGTGGACGACGGCTTCGCCAAGTCGCACCACCTCAGGGTCGGCTCCCCGCTCAGCCTCACTGCACCGACCGGCCGGACCGTAGACCTCCATGTGCGCGGCATCTTCGATCCGCCGACCGGAGGCTCCCCGTTCGGGCCGGTGACGATTTCCGATTCGGCCTGGGACAAGATCTACAACGCGCCGCAGAACCTCTATTCGTTCGTCCGGATGCGGGGCGGCGAGACCGACGCCAACAAGGCCGCGCTCACACGGCAGCTGAGCTCGTTCCCGAACGCGAAGGTGCAGACGAAGCAGGAGTTCATCGACAACCAGATCAGCGGGCTCAACGCGATCCTCAACGTGCTCTACGTGCTGCTCGCGCTGTCGGTCGTCGTGAGTCTCTTCGGAATCGTGAACACGCTCGTGCTCACGGTCTTCGAGCGCACGCGCGAGCTCGGGATGCTGCGCGCCGTGGGGATGACGCGACGTCAGGTGCGCACGATGATCCGCACCGAGAGCGTCATCACCGCCCTCATGGGCGGCGTGATCGGAATCATCCTGGGCCTCGTGCTCGGCGGCCTCCTCGCCGCGCGGATCGACTTCATCGTGTTCGCGCTCCCGTGGAAACAGGTGATCGTCTTCGCGATAGCCGCCGTCGTAGTCGGGCTGCTGGCGGCCATCTTCCCGGCGCGCCGCGCGGGCAAGCTGAACGTGCTTGAAGCGCTGCAGTACGAATAGGCGCTAGGCCGGTTTGCGCCAGGGACCCGGCTCGCGCGTGACCGGGTAGCCCGCCCAGACCAGCCGCTCGACTGCGCCGTCCTCCCCGCGCACGATCCGCAGCGCCTCCCCGTGCTCGGGCCCCGAGACGGTGCGCCAGCGGTCGTCGCTCTCGCGCTCGAAGATCGCGGGCGGCTCCCACTCCGCATCGTCGGGGGAGCGCGCCTCGAGCTTCCCGTCCCGCCAGCGGAAGATCACCTGTGACGCCTCGAT
>DATEPQ010000187.1:0-3583 GCA_035273125.1 Gaiellaceae bacterium | reverse complement strand
CGCGATCGGCGGCGGCCCGCTCCTCGTGAGGGACGGGAAGCCGATCTTCCACACGGGCGAGTCCTTCGCCTCGCGGCAGCTCAACGGCCGCCAGGCGCGCGGCGCGATCGGCCGGCTCCCGGACGGACGGATCGTCCTCGTCAGTGTCGAGGGGACGAAGCCCTCCTACAGCATCGGCATGTCGAACTACGAGCTCGCCGTCGCGCTCTCCCGTCTCGGGGTGACGAGTGCGTTCGGGCTCGGCGCCGGCTCCGCTGCGGGGCTCGCCTTCGACGGGAAGCTTCTCACTCGACCGGCGAACGGCATCACGCCGAAGGTCTCCGACGCGCTCGTCCTCTCCTACAGCGGCGTCTACGCAGCGCCGCCGTCCACGGACGTGCTCTCGCCGAACGGCGACGGCGTCGCGGACACCGAGACGCTCGCCTACCGCGTCGCCCGGCCCTCGCAGCTCGTCGCGACGCTCTCCGGCCCCGGCGGGGCCTCGGTCACGCTCGCGAACGGAGCGACGACGCCGGGGTTGCACACGCTCGGCTGGAACGGCACGGTCGACGGCTCGCCGGCGCCCGAGGGCAAGTGGACGCTCACGGTCACCGGGACCGACGACCGCAACGTCACCACGACCGCGCAGCGGACCTTCTCGCTCGACGACACGCTCTCGTCGCTCGCGGTGGCGGTTCGTTCCAGCCGCTCCGCGACCGGCACGTTCCAGCTGTCGCGGGCCGCGACCGTCGTGGTGCAGATCCAGAGGCCGAACGGTGTCGCGGTGGCGACCCTTCGTTCGGGGGCGCAGCCGGCGGGGCAGGAGCAGGTGACGTGGCACGGCAAGATCGGCCGGCGCCAGGCGCCGAGCGGCCGCTACCAGCTGGCCGTGGAGGCGACGAGCTCCGTCGGAACGAGCTCGCTCGCGGCGCCGTTCTCCTGGCACGCTCACAAGCGTCACTAGACTCGCCCGCGTGCTTCTCGCGAGCGTCTCGTCCAGCTTCACCTCGGCCGTAGCGAATCACGGCGTGTACGCCGTCTTCGGCCTGATGGCGATCGACGCCGTCTTTCCCGCCTTCAGCGAGCTGGTGATGCTCTATGCCGGCGCGTTCGCCGCCGGAGTCTTCTCCGGTGCGGACGGAATCACGGTGTTCGGCTCGCGGATCGGGTTCGGTGCCGGCGCGTTGGTCGTACTCGCGCTGGCAGGGACGCTCGGGTACCTCGCGGGCGCTCTCGTCGGCTGGGGGATCGGTCGCTACGGGGGACGGCCGCTGCTCGAGGAGCGGGGCAGCTGGTTCCATCTCTCCCCGCAGCGTCTCGACCGCGCCGAAAGATGGTTCGAACGCTGGGGAAGCATCGGCGTCCTCGTCGGGCGAGTCACCCCCGTCGTCCGCTCCTTCGTCTCGATACCGGCGGGGATCTTCGAGATGCGACTCGCGCCCTACACGCTGTTGACGCTCGTAGGCTCCGCGATCTGGGCCTTCTCCTTCGCCGGTGCCGGTTACGGGCTCGGGAACAGCTATCGCGGCTTCGACCGCAGCTTCCACTACGTCGAGTACGCGATCGTGGCGGGCATCGTCGTCGTCCTGGCCTATCTGGCTTACCGTCGGATCGCTGCGGCTAGAGTGACCTCGCGTGCAGACGATTCCCCTGGTTGACGTCCGAGCCGAATACGAGCCGCTGATACCCCGGCTCGAGGCCGCGTTCCGCGAGGTGCTCGACGGCAAGGGCTTCATCCGCGGCCCGCACTACTGGGCGTTCCAGGAAGAAGCGGCCACGTACCTCGGCGTGAAGCGGACGATCGGCGTCGCCAACGGCACCGACGCGCTCGTGCTCGCGCTCGAGGCGCTCGGCGTCGGCCCGGGCGACGAGGTGATCTGCCCGGCCTTCACCTTCTACGCGACCGCCGAGTCGGTTGTGCGGCGCGGCGCGACCCCGG
The DNA here is from genome assembly GCA_035273125.1 of Gaiellaceae bacterium. Lineage (GTDB taxonomy): Bacteria > Actinomycetota > Thermoleophilia > Gaiellales > Gaiellaceae > Palsa-739. The sequence goes on along the minus strand of DATEPQ010000187.1, from coordinate 1,665 downwards.
TCTTCGCCGACATCGACCCGGTCACGCTCAACCTCGACGTCGAGGACGCTGCAGCGAAGCTGACCGACCGGACGCGCGCGATCATCCCCGTGCACCTGTTCGGGAGGATGATGGACGTCCGGCCGCTGATCGAGCTCGGCGTCCCGGTGCTCGAGGACGCTGCTCAGGCGTTCGGAGCGCCGGAGGTCGCGCAGCACGGCACGATCTCGACCTTCAGCTTCTATCCCACGAAGAACCTCTTCTGCCTCGGCGACGGCGGGCTCGTGGCCACGAACGACGAGGAGCTCGCGGAGCGCGTCAAGCTCCTCTCGTTCCACGGCTCGAAGGACAAGCAGGACTTCGAGCTCGTCGGTTACAACTCGCGGCTCGACGAGCTGCAGGCCGCGTTCCTGCGCATCTTCCTGCCCGAGCTCGCGGGCTGGAACGAAGGGCGCCGCGCTGCCGCAGCTCGCTACGCCGAGCTCGGCCTCGGCGACCTCGTGGAGATCCCGCAGGACGAGCCGGGCCACGTCTACCACCTCTTCGTCTGCCGCTCGCGCGAGCGCGACGCGATCCGCACCGCGCTGTCCGAGGCGGGCATCGCGTCGGCGACGTACTACACGACACCGCTCCACCTGCAGCCCTCCCTGCGCTTCCTCGGCTACGAGCCCGGCTCGCTGCCCGCGACCGAGCAGGCGGGGCTGGAGAACTTCTCGCTCCCGCTGTGGCCCGGCATCCCCGTCGAGGCCCAGGAGCGTGTCGTGGACGTCGTGCGCTCGGCCGTCCCTTCTCGCGTCTGATGCGCCAGCTCCTCTCGCCGCACCGGCTGTGGCAGCTGTTGGTCGACGGGGGGATCGTCGCGTTCTCCTGGTGGGTCGCCTTCCAGCTGCGCTTCGACAGCGGGCTGCCGCCCAAGTACTCGCTGCTGTTCAACCGGACGATCCTGCTCGTAATCGGGATCAAGCTGGTCGTCTTCGTCGCCTTCGGCTTCTACAACCGGTGGTGGCGCTACGTCTCGATCCGCGACATGTGGGCCACGGCTCGCGGCGTGCTCGTGGCCTGCATCGTCGCGGATCTGACCGTGTACCTCGCGGCACCCGTTCACGGCTTCCGCCTGCCGCGCTCGATCGCCGCCACCGACCTCCTCCTCACCCTCGGCCTCGTCATGGGCTCCCGCCTCCTCGCCCGCACGGCGATGGAGCGGCCGGGCCTGACCATGGTCGCGCGCGGCAAGGAAGTGGTCGTCGTGGGCGCCGGCGACGCGGGGCGCGTGATCGTCCAGGAGATGCAGCGCTCGCGGATGCTCAACTACACGCCGATCGGGTTCGTCGACGACGACCCGCGCAAGCGGCACACGCGGATCATGGGCGTCCGCGTCCTCGGCACGATCGACGAGCTGCCGCGCGTGCTGCGCGAGCACCGGCCCGACGAGGTGCTGATCGCGATGCCGTCCGTCTCGGGCGAGGTGCGTCGCCGGATCGTCGAGACGGCCCAGCACCTGCGCATCGTGGTCAAGACCCTGCCGGGGCTCTACGAACTCATCACCGGCGAGGTCGGCCTGGCCGGCCAGATCCGTCCCGTCCAGGTGGAGGACGTCCTGGGCCGCGAGCAGGTGGAGGTCGACTTTCACGAGGTCGCCGCCTACCTCGAGGGCCACACAGTCCTCGTCACCGGAGCCGGCGGCTC
>DATEPQ010000186.1:0-7869 GCA_035273125.1 Gaiellaceae bacterium | reverse complement strand
CTCTGGTGTATCAGTCGTCGTGCCAACGGCGCTGCTGATTAGCCACGTCTGGATGGGATAACCGCTGAAAGCATCTAAGCGGGAAGCCCACCTCGAGATGAGAGCTCCCATCCCCTCGAGGGAGTAAGGGCGGTCGGAGACTACGACCTTGATAGGCGGGACGTGCAATCGCAGCAATGCGTTCAGCGGACCCGTACTAATTGCCCGAGGTCTTGATTTGAACGCCGGTCGAGTCGCTATGGAGTTTTGAGGGTGCCGCTCGGGCGAGCGCGCCTTGACAGTTCGGCGGTCATACCGGCAGGGAGACACCTCTTCCCATTCCGAACAGAGAAGTTAAGCCTGCCAGGGCCGATGGTACTCGGAGGGCAACCTCCCGGGAGAGTAGGTCGCCGCCGATTTATTTGCCGAAAAGAGGCCGCGGGAGCGGCCTCTTTTCATGCCGCGACGTCGCTATGGGCACGGTCGCGCCAGGCCGGATCGAGCTCCCGCAGCCGGCGTACCCGCTCTCCGAGCGGGGGATGCGTGACGAACAACGCCGCAAGGCCCTGCTCCGCGAACGGGTTGATCGTGAGCAGCGGCTCGGAGGCGGGGCTGCCCTCGAACTCGACGAGCTCCGCCGCCTGCTCCAGCCGGAACAGCGCGTCCGCGAGCCCGTGTGGCGAGTCGCAGAGCGTGGCCGCGTAGCGATCCGCGGAGAACTCGCGCTTCGGCGACACGAGCAGATGGACACAGGCTGCCGCGATCGGCCCGAGCACGAAGAGCAACGCCCGCTCGAACCAGCCGCCGATCCGGCTCGTCTCGAGGAGGACCGCGGCCGCGACCGAAGCCGCTGTCTGCACCTGGACGTCGTGGAGCCGCACATGGGCGATCTCGTGCGCGAGCACGCCCTCGAGCTCGGCGGGCGCGCAGGCCGCGACGCAACCGGTGCTCACAGCGAGGGCCGAGCTGCGCGCCCCGCGCCCGGTCGCGGCCGCGATCGGCAGCCCGTCCGGGATGAGATACAGCCGGGGCTTGACGATGCCGGCGCGCGCGGCCAGCCGCTCGACCGTCGAATGGAGCAGCGGCGCCTCGCCGAGCGGCAGCTCCCGCGCCCCGAGCATCCCGAGCACCACGCGATCGAAGGTCCAGTACGCGCCCGCGGCGAGAAGCAGCGCGCAGAAGACGAAGATCGTGAGCCCGCGCACCCCGTCGATCAGCCAGCCGACGAGCGCGAACAGGCCGGCGAGCGCCAGCACGAGCAGCCACGCCTTGACAATGTTGCGAGCTGCGACCAGCACGGCTAGCGCTCCCTAGCGGTCTTCGCCGCCGTCTTCCTGCCCGTCGTCCTCGAGCAGGCCGCGCGGCGGCCAGTCCTCGTTCTGCGGAGCATCGCAGCGACTGGAGCAATGGAGCGACGCAATGTTCTGGAGCGGGACGAGAATGTGGCCGTTGAGCTCGATGTGCGCCACCTCGTCGACGTAGCAATACGCGGTGAGCACGCCCTCCTGGTACTCGCCCCCGAAGAGGGCGACCTCGACCTGCTCGCCCTTGTACTTGCTCGTGTAGTCCTCCACCGTCCCGGAGCGTAGCCCACGCGGTCAGGAGCCTCGTGTGCTCCAGTACTGCTCGGCTTCGGCCTCCATGCGCTCGAGTCGCTCGTAGTAGTCGGGGAACTCCTTCATGTGGGCGAGCGCGATCTTCCCGGTCACGATCGGGTCGTCGTGGGTGACGTCGGTCTGCGGATCGTGCGACCCGTGCTCGAATTCGACATCCATTCCCTGTCGGAACTGTTCGAGGTCGAAGCGGCCCCAGTCGACTCCGATCTCGTCGCCTACGCGGCGGGCCTCTTCGCTCGTCGTTCCCTTGGTCTCTGCCATCCCTTGGTCTCCTTTCGTGATCAGTTCAGCGCTTGGAAGTGGCCGTCGACGCACGTGCAGAGCCAGCGGCCGCAGTTTTCCACCACCGGGAGGGCCATTCCCAGGGCGGCGGTCTGGACGCGGCGCACCGAGCCGCCGTGGGTGACCACGAGGACGCGACCGTCGCCCGGATGGCGCGTGGCGATCCGCCCGAGGGAGCGCAGCATCCGCTGCTGGTGCGCCTCGGTCGACTCGCCGACGAACTCCACCCGATCGCGCTCCACGGAGGTCAGTCCCTCCCAGGTACCCCAGTTCTTCTCGCGCAGATCCGGGTCGAGCTCGACCGCCAGCCCGAGCCGCTCACCGACGATCTCCGCCGTCTCGCGCGCGCGGGCCAGGTCGCTGGAGTAGATCGCCTCGATCTCGTCGCCGGCGAGCTCCTCGGCGAGCTTCTGCGCCTGCCGCCGGCCGTAGTCGCTCAGCTGCCGGTTGGTGTGGCCCTGCAGGCGCCCGTCGGCGTTCCAGTCGGTCTCGCCGTGGCGAACGAGGAGCAGGGTCGTCACGACTGACTACGCTAGCCAGCCATGGACCTCGGGCTCGCCGACAGCGTCTGCCTCGTCACCGGCTCGACCGGCGGGATCGGGCTCGAGACTGCGGAGCTGCTGCGCGCCGAGGGCGCCACCGTGGTCACCACCGGTCGCAGCGGCGGCGAGATTCGCGCCGATCTCTCGCAGCCCGGCGAGCCGGAGCGCGTCGTGCGCGAAACGGTCGAGCGGCACGGGCACCTCGACGTGCTCGTGAACAACGTCGGCTACAGCGAGATCCGCAAGCTCGAGGACATGAACGACGAGATCTGGCAGGCCTCGTTCGAGCTCAACCTGCTCAGCGCCGTCCGGGCGACCAGGGCCGCGCTGCCCGGGATGCGCGAGCGGGGGGCGGGCACGATCGTGAACGTCTCCTCGACCGCGGCGAAGCGGCCGTCGACCGGCATGCCGGACTACTCCGTCATGAAGGCCGCGCTCCTGTCGTTCTCCCGCCTCGTCGCCGACCTCTACGCGAAGGACGGGATCCGCTGCAACGCCGTGACGCCGGGCCCCACCGCCACCGAGGCGTGGCTGGGCGAGGGCGGCCTCGCCGACCAGCAGGGCGAGCGCGGGGAGGTGCTCGCCAAGGTTGCGGCCGGACGTCCGCTCGGCCGGCTCGCGGAGCCGGCGGAGATCGCCGCCGTGATCGCCTTCCTCTGCTCGCCGCGGGCGAGCTACGTCACGGGCGCGGCGTGGAGCGCCGACGGCGGCACCGTGCCGATCATTCTCTGAAGAGCACGCTGATGCTCTCGCGGCCGTGGACGCGCTTGATCGCCTCCGCGAACAGGCCCGCCACCGACACGACCTCGACCTTCTCGCCGAGCGGATGGGGCTGGTTCTCGACCGTGTCGGTGACGATCACGCGTTCGATCGGGCTGGCGGCGAGCTTCGCCGCGGCATCGCCGGAGAAGAGGCCGTGGGTCGCCGCGGCGATGACCGAGCGCGCGCCGCGCTCCACGAGCCGCTCGGCCGCCTCGACCAGCGTCCCGCCCGACGCGACGAAATCGTCGACGAGAACCGCGTCTCGCCCGGCCACGTCGCCGAGCAGCCCGAACACCTCGACCTCCTCGTCGTGGCCGGAGCGTGTCTTGTCGGCGAGGGCGAAGCCGCCGCCGAGTCGGCGTGCAAAACGGCGGGCCATCTTCGCGTAGCCCGAGTCCGGGGAGACGACGACCGGGTCCTGCACGCCCGCGCGTCGGATCGCGTCCACGAGGATCGGCAGCGCGTAGAGGTCGTCCACGGGGATGCGGAAGAAGCCCTGGATCTGTGGCGCGTGCAGGTCCATCGCCACGACGCGGTCGGCGCCGGCGACCTCGATCGCGTCGGCGAGCACCCGGGCGCGGATCGAGACGCGCGGCTCGTCCTTCTTGTCTCCCTTGCCGTAGCTGAAGTACGGCACGACGGCCGTGACCGAGGCCGCGCTCGCGCGGCGGCACGCGTCGAGCCAGAAGAGGAGCTCGACCACCTTGTCGTTCGTGGGATAGATCGTCGACTGGACGACGTAGACGTCCCGGCCGCGGACGTTCTCGAGGAGACGGACGAAGATCGTGCCCTCGGCGAAGCGCATGGTCTCTGCCGCCGCCGGCTGGACGCCGAGCTCCTCGCAGATCGCGCTGCCGAGCCGGCGACTCCCCGAGCCGCAGACGACGACGGGCTGGTCGGCCGGACGGCGGCGGAGTCGCATCGGCGCAAGTATCGACGTTCGGGTCGCTTCCCGCCCCCCGACGAGCGGGATACGCTGACTGACCATGCCCGAGATCGCCGGAAAGGTCGCCGACGGCTTCGCCGACGCGGTTCGCGAGCACGAGGAGCAGTGGCTCTCGCCGCTCGCCGTGCGCTCCTACGAGACCCGCGGGCGCGAAGCGCCCGAGGAGGAGTGCCGCCTCCGCACGCCGTTCCAGCGCGACCGCGACCGGATCGTCCACTCGAAGGCCTTCCGCCGCTTGCGCCACAAGACGCAGGTCTTCGTCGACCCCGAGGGCGACCACTTCCGCACACGGCTCACGCACACCCTCGAGGCGGCGGGGATCGCGCGCGGGGTCGCTCGCGCGTTGCGCCTGAACGAGGACCTGACCGAGGCGATCGCGGTGGGCCACGACGTCGGCCATCCGCCGTTCGGCCATGCCGGCGAGCAGGCCCTCGACGAGCTGCTGCGCGCACGCGGCCTCGGCGGCTTTCGCCACAACGAGCACTCCCTGCGCGTGGTGGAGCGTCTCGAGCGCGACGGCCGCGGCCTCAATCTCACGTGGGAGGTGCGCGACGGCATCCTCAAGCACACCGGCCCCGTGGAGCCCGAGACGCTCGAGGGCCGCATCGTCCGGCTCGTCGACCGCTTCGCCTACATCAACCACGACATCGACGACGCCGTCCGCGCCGGCCACCTCGAGCCCGCCGAGCTGCCGTCCAAGCCCATCGCGCTGCTCGGGGACACCGGCTCGCGACGCATCGACACGCTCGTCCACGACGTGGTGGAGAGCTCGGCGCGCGCGGGCGACATCGTCCAGAGCGAGGAGGTCGGCGAGGCGATGCTCGCACTCCGTGCGTTCATGTTCGAGCGCGTGTACCACGCACAGGATCACGGCCCGGCCAGGCTCGCCGTGCGGCGGATCTTCGACGAGCTCGTCGGCGAGCGCGCGATGGATCCCGAGGCGGCGACCGACTACCTCGCCGGCATGACCGACCGCTTTGCGCTGTCCTACGCGGCCGAGTTGGATTAGTGGTTCGGGTGGCGCGGATCAAGGACGAGTCGGTCGAGCGGGTCAAGGCGGCGATGGAGATCCTTCCCCTGGTCGAGGACGTCGTCCGCCTGCGCAAGGCCGGCAGCACGTACAAGGGGCTCTGTCCCTTCCACTCCGAGCGGACACCGAGCTTCACGGTCTCGCCTGCGCGCGGTACGTTCAAGTGCTTCGGCTGCGGCGAGGGAGGCGATGCGATCACCTTCGTCGAGAAGACCGAGAACGTCGACTTCATCGGCGCGATCGAGCTGCTCGCCCGGCGCTTCGGGGTCGAGCTCGCGTACGAGGAGGCGTCGCCCGAGCAGGAGCAGAAGCGGCGGCGTGAAGAGCGGCTGCGGGCGCTGCTCGAGCGGGCGGCCGAGTTCTACGCGCGCGTGCTCTGGGAGTCCGACGTCGGCGCGAGCGCGCGCGAGTACCTCGCCTCGCGCGGGCTCGGGGAGGGGGTCTGCCGCGAGTTCCGGCTCGGCTACGCGCCCGGCGGGGCACGCCTCGCCTCGCGGGCGCTGCAGGAGGGCTACACACAGGATGAGCTGAGGGCGGTAGGGCTGGCGAACAGCCGCGGGAACGACTATTTCAACCGGCGCATCGTCTTCCCGCTCGCCGACGCGCGGGGCCGCGTGCGCGGCTTCCAGGCGCGGAAGCTCCACGACGACGACCCGCTGCAGGCGAAGTACGTCAACTCGCCGGAAGGAGAGCTCTTTCGCAAGGGCGATCTCCTCTACGGGCTCGACACCGCGCGGCAGGCGATCGCGCGCGAGGACAGGGCCGTCGTAGTCGAGGGGAACACGGACGTGCTCGCGCTGCGCCAGGCCGGATTCGCGCCGGTCGTCGCCTCGATGGGGACGGCGCTGACCGAGGCCCAGCTCCGCGAGCTCGCGCGGCTGACGAAGCGTCTCTTCCTCTGCTTCGACGCCGACGCCGCCGGGCAGGACGCGACGCTGCGCGGGATGGAGCTCGCGGTCGGACAGGGATTCGACGTCAAGATCGTCGCCCTCGAGCCGGGGACGGACCCGGCGGACGATCCGGCTGCTTTCGAGCGGCAGCTCGGGAGCCCGGTCAGCTACCCGGTGCACCGCGTCCGGCTGCTGCACGAAAGAGCGCCCGATCGCAATGCTGCGTTCACAGCGATCGAATCGTTCCTGCGCTCGCAGGCGGACTCGCCGGAACATCTCGATGCGCGACGCCTCGCCACCGACCTGCTCGACCTGCCGCCAGAGACGCAGGCGGCGCTCGCGCCGCGCACCCGGTCGAGCGCGGCGGGCCTCATCTCGCCACGCCTCCTCGACGCGGGCCAGCGGCTCGAACGCAGCGCTCTCGCCGGAGCGGCCGCGCACGAGTCCCTGCTGCCGGAGCTCGAGCGGCTGGGTCCGGAGCTGTTCGACGACGAGCTGCACCGGCGCGCTCGCGCGACGCTGCTGGGCCAGGAGCCCGCCGGCGACGAGCTGACGCCGCTGCTGGCCGAGCTCTACGCACTCGGCGATGAGGAGGAGATCACGCTCGAGACGGGACGCCAGCTGCTGTTGAGACTCGAGGAGCGCGGCCTGCAACGGGAGCTCGCCGGCGCCGACGACGAGCGCCTCGTCGAGCTCCAGCAGGCACTCGCGAAGCTCCGCGACGAGATCAGAGCCTTCGCGTAGACGCGGCTACAATGGCCGCCGCCGATCCCCGGTAGCTCAATTGGCAGAGCATCCGGCTGTTAACCGGAGGGTTGTTGGTTCGAGTCCAACCCGGGGAGCTTTCGCCAGGGCGGGAAGCGCCTCACCAGCTGGGAGAGGCGCCTCGAGCCAGCTTCGACATCAGTTCGAATCGATCCCCTTGCCGCTCGGGGCAACGGCATCCCAGCTGCCGCCGAACAGGGTCGAGCCCTCGCCGGTCGTCTGGCCGGCCTTGGTGTCGAACGTGTAGCGATAGAGCGGGTGACCGGCGTACGTCACCTGCCGCGTGCCGTTCTTCCGCATCGTGACGCCGAGGAGCTTGGCCTTCACGCCGGCTCCGGCGACGGGCTTGCCGCGGGTCAGGAGCGGCGGCCAGTAGCTTGCGCACTGCCCGTAGCACGCGCTCGCGCCGCGCTTGTCCTTCTCGAACAGGTACAGCGTGCGCCCGCCCGGGTTCACGACGATCCGGCCGAGCGACGTGCTGCGAGTCTTCACCTTGGCGCCGCTCGAACGGTCGCGGTTGCGGAGGCGGAGACCGCCGTGACAGACGCGACGGTCGCGATCAAGACGACTGCGACCGACCGGCGACCCCACCCAACGATTCCACTCACGTTCTTCTCCCTTCACATTCCGAACCCCGTAACCACTGATACGCCGTCGCCGGTGCAACGGATTCGCACCGGCTCCGCGCCGATAGGCTCCGCGTTCGTGCCCGACCTCGATCCCCGCTTCGACGAGCTCCTGCGGCGCCTCGGCGAGATCTCCGATCTCCAGCGCGCTGCGGGTCTGCTCGTCTGGGATCAGGAGACGAAGATGCCGCCGCTCGGCGCTCCCGCGCGGGCGGAGCAGCTCGCCACGCTGGCCCGGCTCGCGCACGACCGCGCCACCGCTCCGGAGCTCGGCTCGCTGCTCGAGGAGTTGCGGGAGCTCGAGGAGAGCTCCGACCCGGAGTCCTTCGAGGCGAGCGTCGTGCGCGTCGCGCGGAGCGACCACGAGAAGAGGCGCCGCGTTCCCAGCGAGCTGCGCGCCGAGATGACGCGCGCCGGCTCGCTCGGATACG
>DATEPQ010000185.1:0-8146 GCA_035273125.1 Gaiellaceae bacterium | reverse complement strand
CAACGCGGTGGTCGCGTACGGGTTCTTCCGGGAGGCACGGGTGGGAGGCCTGCGGCTCGTCGGCCTCGCTGTCGGTTTCGTCGGCGTCGCGCTCCTCGTGGGTGCTCAGCCACAGGGAAGGCTGCTCGGCGCGCTGGCCGTAGTGGGAATGGCGCTCTGCTACGCGATCGGAACGCTGCTCGCGGGTCGCCATCTCGGGACGACGCCGCCCCTCCTCGTTGCCCTCGCCTCGACGGGCGTCTCGACCCTCGCCGTGCTGCCCGTGGGGATCGTCCAGGCGCCGGCCGGGGCCTGGCACGGAGAGACGGTCGCTGCGATCCTCGTGCTCGGCTTCGTCGGCACGGGGATCGCGTATCTCCTCTTCTTCGCGCTGATCCAGCGCGCCGGCGCGAACTACGCCACCCTCGTGACCTACCTCGTGCCGCCGATCGCGCTCGCCTACGGCGCGATCTTCCTCGGTGAGAGCTTCGGCGCGGTGGCCTACGGTGCCCTCGCGCTGATCCTCGTGGGCGTGGCACTTGCCACGGGGTCGGTTCGGCTAGCGTCGCTGCGTGTCGGTCGAGCTGAGGCGCGCGAACCCGCCTGACGCGGACTTTCTGCTCGAGTTGCTGGCCGGCGACGACGTCCGGCAGTTCCTCGGCCCGCAGACCGCGACGACGCGCGAGGACGTGCTCGAGGAGATCGACCGCTCGCTCGCGGAGCCCGAGAGCTTCGGGCGCTTCGTGATCGAGCTCGACGGAGAGCCGGCCGGGATGCTCGGCTTCCACGTCGCGAACGAGCGGAGCCGGATCGCCCGCCTGGAGCGGCTCGCGATCCACCCGCGCTTCCGCGGCCGCCGGCTCGCAGATGAGGCTGCGCGGCTGGTTCAGCGGCTCCTGCTCGTGGAGCTCGGCTATCACCGACTCGAGCTCGAGATCTATGCCTTCAACGAGCGCGCGTGCGCGCATGCGGAGCGCGCCGGGTTCGTTCGGGAGGGCCGGAAGCGGAAGGCGTACCTCAAGGACGGAGAGTGGGTCGACTCCGTCCTTTACGCGTTGCTCACCGAAGAGCTAGATTCGGCCCATGGCTGAATTCCTCCACACGATGGTGCGGATCACGGATCCGGACAAGAGCCGCGGCTTCTACGAGGCGCTCGGCTTCCGTTTCGAGCGCGACATGGACATCGTCCGGAACGGTGAGAAGGAGGCGACGAACTACTTCTACGGCATCGGGGACAAGAAGTCGGTGCTCGAGCTGACCTTCAACCACGACGGCCGCACCTACGACCTCGGCAGCGGGTACGGGCACATCGCGGTCGGCGTCGACGACCTCGAGCAGTCGCTCGCGGAGCTGAAGGAGCAAGGCATCGAGCCGGAGCGCGAGCCGTACCGGGTGCGCGAGGGCGGCTCGCTCATCTGCTTCGTCCAGGACCCGGACGGCTACCGAATCGAGCTCATCGACCGCAGTGGGCGCTAGCCCCCGGCTGGCCGTTCCGGTCGCGCTCGTCCTCGCCGCCGTCTTCGGCGCCGGCGATCAGTACCTCGGCAGCCTGACCGGCTCCGCGCATACGTGGGCGGCGGGGTGGTCGACCGACCTCAGCCTCCTGTCCGCGCCGTGGCTCGTCCTGCCGTTCCTCGCCGGCGCGACGCAGAGCGAGGCCCGCCGCGCCGCGCTGCTCGGCCTCGCCTGCACCTACGCGGCTCTGCTCGGCTACGCGGTGCTGACGCTCAGTCCCGTCGAGAACGCGCATCTGACCCTGGCCGGCCTGCGCGGCTTCGCCGTCAGCGAGCGCAGCGTCCTCGTGGGAGGGATCGTCACCGGGCCGTTGTTCGGGTGGTTCGGCGGGCAGTGGCGGACGCGGCGCGCGATCTCCGGTGCGCTCGTCACGGCCCTCGCGCTCTGCCTCGAGCCGCTCGCGCGACGGGTCAGCATCGATCCGATTCAGGATCGCGCCGTCTGGCTCGCGGAGATCGTGGCCGGGCTCGCGTTCGCCGCGGCCGTGCTCCTGGGGCGCCGCGCCGACGGCTTCCAGGACTAGGTTTAGCGCCTTTGCGGGAATAGCCCCGGCTGTGTGGTCGGAGGGTTCTACTGCGGAGCACGTCCGGCGGCTGCAATCCGTAACGGACGCCGCTCTCGCGCATCTGCATCTGCGCGAGTTGCTCGAGGCACTGCTCGAGCGGACCAAACGCATCCTCGACGTCGACACGTGCGCGATCCTCCTGCTCGACGAGGCGACGAACGAGCTCGTCGCCCAGGCGGCGCTCGGCATCGAGGAAGAGGTCGAGCAGGGCGTCCGGATCCCGGTCGGCGCGGGCTTCGCCGGCCGGATCGCGGCCGAGAAGCGCCCCATCATCCTCGACGACGTCGACCACGGGCCCGTGCTCAATCCGATCCTGCGTGAGAAGGGCATCAGGTCGATGCTCGGCGTCCCGCTCGTGGTCGAGGGAGAGGTGCGCGGCGTCTTCCACGTCGGTTCGCTGCAGCCGCGCGCCTTCCACCAGGACGAGGTCGAGCTGCTCCAGCTGGTCGCCGACCGGGCCGCTCTCGCGATCGAGCATGCGCGCCTCTTCGAGGCCGAGCGCGCCGCGCGCGAGCGGATCGAGAACGTGCAGGCGGTGACCGACGCGGCGCTCGCCCACCTCGAGGTGAACGAGCTCCTCAACGTGCTCCTGCCCAGGATCCGGGACATCCTGCGCACGGACACGTGCGCCGTCCTGCTCCGGGACGACCAGACGAACGAGCTGGTGGCGCGCGCGGCGCTCGGGATCGAGGAGGAGGTGGGCGTGCGGATCCCGATCGGCGCCGGCTTCGCAGGCCGGGTGGCCGCCGAGGCGCGGCCGATGGTGATCGACGTCGACGAGTACCCGGTCTACAACCCGATCCTGCGCCGGAAGCGGCTCAAATCGATGGTGGGCGTGCCCCTGCTCGTCCGGGGCGAGTCGCTGGGCGTCCTCCACGTCGGCACGCTCACGCCGCGCCAGTTCACACAGGACGAGGTCGAGCTGCTCCAGCTGGTCGCGGAGCGGGTCGCGATCGCGATCGAGCGGGCGCAACTGCACGAGGAGCTGATCCAGCTCGACCAGCTCAAGCTGAACTTCGTCGCCATCGCCTCCCACGAGCTGCGTACGCCTGCGACCTCGGTCTACGGCGTCCTCAAGACGCTCTCGGAGCGAGGCCCGGCCCTGAACGACGAGCTGCGCGAGGAGCTGATCCGCGTCGGGGTCGAGCAGGGCGAGCGTCTCCGGCGGCTGCTCGAGGAGCTGCTCGACCTCTCGCGGCTCGACGCGCGCGCCATCAACGTGGAGCCCCGGCCGCTGGTGCTGAAGTCGGCCCTGGCGGACGTCGTCCACGGAGCTCTCGCCGCGTCCGACACGGTCGAGCTCGACATCCCGGACGACCTCGCCGCCGTTGTCGACCCTCTGGTGCTCGAGCGCGTCGTCTCGAACCTCGTGGCGAACGCGGTGCGCTACGGCGCGCCGCCGATCCGGATCTCCGCACAGCAGCGCGACCGGCATCTTCGCGTCGCCGTGGAGGACGCGGGCCCCGGCGTGCCCAAGGATCTCGAGGGGAAGATCTTCGACCGCTTCGCGCGTGGCGGGGGCGAGGCGGGCCACGGCCTCGGTCTCGCGATCGCCCGCGCCTACGCCCAGGCGCACGGCGGAGACCTCGTTCACGATCCGCGCCCGGGCGGGGCGCGTTTCGAGCTGCTGATCCCCCAGGAGCGGAACGGGCCGAGCAAGCCCGCCAGAGAGAACTCCTAGCCGGACAGCGCGCTCTGCAGCTTCGCGAGCGTCGCGGGGCCGACGACGCCGTCCTCCTGCAGGCCCTTCGCGACCTGGAACCGCTCGACCGCATTCGTGGTGGACGGCCCGTAGACGCCGTCGGGCTTGCCCGCGGAGTAGCCGAGCGCCGCGAGCGCCTGCTGGAGCGTTTTCACCTGCGATCCCGTGTCGCCGGGCTTGAGCGGCTGGGAGGGCGCTTCCGCCGCCGGGAGGGTGCTCGCGGCGGTCGAGGTCTGCACGGTCACGGTGACCGGCTTCGGCACCGGCGCCGGAGCCGGGGCCGCGGTCTTGCTCCCGTTGAAGACGCCGGCGGCCGCGAGGATCGCGAAGAAGATGGCGAGGACGGAGAGCCCGATGATCGCGACCTGCGTCATCGTCAGCGTCCGGCCGCCGATCACGAACTCCCGCTGACCCGGGCGCGGCTCCTCCTCGGGCAGGACCCAGACCTCGTCGGCGTCCTCGTAGACGCCACGGTTGGCGCCGCTATGCGTCTCCGTGGGTAGCTCGGGCTCGTCGAACCAGTCGTCGTACCCGGGGTCGCGCGGCTCCTCGCGAGCCTCCATGACCGGGACCGTACCGCGTCCGCACCTACGGCGACAAGCCGGATAACGTCGGCGGGCCGTGACGGCGCTCCTCATCGTCCTCGCAATCGCCTTCGCCTGGAGCATCGGCGCGCACTACACGGGCGCGGTCATGGGGATGCCGCACGCCCTGCGCGCCATCGGGGCCTGGCACGCGCTGCTCCTGATGGCCCCCCTGGCGTTTCTCGGCGCGACCTTCGCGAGCCATGCGGTCGAGCAGCGGGTCGGCTCGGGCCTCACCGGCCGGCGGCTCTCGGTCGGCGAGGAGGTGGTGGTGATCGGCGTCGCTTTCGCGGTCACGACCTTCTTCAACCGCTTCCGCCTCCCGACCTCGACGATCCAGATCCTCGTCTTCTCGGTCGTCGGTGTGGCGCTCGCGACGGGCACGGGCGTGAAGTGGGGCTCGATCGGCCATCTCGCCGCGATCTGGGCGGCTGCTCCCGTCGGGGCGATCTTCCTCGGGCTGCTTCTGACCCTGGGACTCGACCGCTTGCGGCTCGGCGAGCCGGTCGGAACCGCTCTCGTCGCGATGGGCGCGATCGCCGCGTTCGCGATGGGAGCGAACGACGTCTCGAACGCAAGTGGCGCGCTCGTCGGCACCGGCACCTTCAGCCCGCTCGCGGCCGGAGCGGTCGGCGGCGCCGCCATCGCCGTCGGCGTCCTCACGTGGGGCAAGCCGCTGCTGCGGCGGGTCGCGTTCGAGATCGTCGAGGTCGACCGCGCGATGGCGACGGCGGCGCAGCTGGTGCAGGCGGCGGTCGTCCTCGTGGCCGTCGCGTTCGGCTTCTTCACCTCGATGAACCAGGCGCTCGTGGGCGCGATGGCCGGTGCCGGGTTCGCGCGCGGCCGCGAGACGGTGCACCTCGCGACGCTCGTCTCGATCCTCGAGGGCTGGGTGCTCGGGCCGGCGGTCTCGATCGCGGCGGGCTACCTGTTCGGCCTGCTTGCCAGCTAGGCCGAGAGGGCGGCGAGGAGCGCGTCGACGACCTGCGGGTCGAATTGCGTCCCGGCGCAGCTGCGCAGCTCCTCTGCGGCGGCCTCGAGCGAGAGCGCCGGGCGGTACGAGCGGTCGGTGGTCATCGCGCTCCAGGCGTCGCACGTGCAGACGATGCGCGCGACGAGCGGGATCTCCTCGCCGACCAACCGGTCGGGGTAGCCGTTCCCGTCCCAGTGCTCGTGGCAGGAGCGGACGAGCGGCCCGACCTCGCCCAGCAGGCCGCCGGCGCGCTCGAGCATCTCCTGGCCGAGGACCGTGTGCGTGTTCATCACCGCGCGCTCCTCGTCGTCGAGCGGGCCCGGCTTGTTGATGATCTCGCTCGGGATCCGGATCTTCCCCACGTCGTGGAGGAGCGCCGTGAACTCCGCCATCCGCTGCTCGGTGGGGTCGAGCCCGAGACGGTCGGCGACGGACAGCACGAGCTCGACGACGTCCCGGCTGTGGGAGCCCGTGTAGGCGTCGTCCGCCTCGATCATGTCCCCGAGCAGGTACGAGGTCCCCTGGTACGCGTTCTTCAGCTCGAGCACCGTGTCGTTCTTCTCCCGCCGCTCCGTCGCGACGCGCGAGACGAGCAGCACCATCGGGAGGAGCAGGAGCAAGGCGGCCGGGTGCCGCGAGGCCGGGAACGCCGCCAGGAGCCCGAGCGGCGCGAGGACGGTGTCGAACCCGTAGGCCGAGACCATGCTTCGCACGTGGCTGCGCAGCGAGAGGGGAACTACACCGCGGGCCAGGACGAACATCGCGACGAGGTCGACCGCGAACTGCGCCGCGAGGGCAGCTGCGTAGATCGGGAGCTCGTCCCACTTCGCTCCGCGCGTGCCGGCCACGTACAGGACGAGCGCAGGCCCGACCGAGAACCAGCAGTTCGCAACCGTCAGCGCGAGGCGGTCGGGGGGCACGCGGTGGCGCACGACGTCGGGCACCTTCCCGAGCAGCATCGCCGCGCAGACGACGAGGGGGAGCGTGCGCACCGGCAGGACGAACCACATCGCCACGAACACGGCCTCGGTGGGCAGGGCGACGAAGCCGGGGAACTCGACCTCCACGCGGGAGGCGATCGCGTATGCGGCGAGGCTCGAGGCGAGCGCCACGAGCGACAGGGGACGCTGTCCCGGCAGCAGCAGAGCTGCGAGCGCGACCGCGACGAAGCCGCCGGCGACCAGACCCGTGACGCTCGTACGGGCGAGGTGCTGTGACTCGCTCTCGCGCTGAAGCGCGAGAACGGCGTCGTCGGTGGTGCGCGCGCCGGCAGCCGCGATCGTCTCGCTCACTCGCTACAGATCGGCACACCGCCCGGGGGTGCTTGAGCGCAAGCGGGAGAACCCTCGTTCGAGGGAGCCATGTACCCCGGCGGAGTGATTGCCCGGTATGGCGCGTGGGAGCACGATGAGCCCACTGTTCCTGCGGCTCTGCGAGGTATCGAATGCGGTTCGCGAAGCATCTATGGCTCATCTCCGCGGCGACCGTCGTCGCGGCCGGGCTCTCCGTCCCCGTGGCCTCTGCAAGATTGACGAGCGGCCTGCTGCCGTCCTGCGGGGCGACGTCCTATCCCTTCAAGCCGTGGAGCGACCCCAACGCGTATTGCGCCTTCCCGAATCTCGGCTTCGAGAGCGGGTCGACCGGCTGGACCCTCTCGGGGAAGGCCTCGATCGCCTCGACGAACGAGCCCTGGCACGTGTCGGGGGCGGGAACCCACGCGCTCCAGCTCGGGCCGGGGGGGACGGCAGTCAGCTCTCGGCTTCCGATCAACCTGCTCGACCCCTGGGTGCGCACCTTCGCCCACAGCATCGGAGCGAACGGCTCGCTGCGGGTGCAGGTCGTCTTCCGCGGGCTGCTCGGCAACATCACCGGCTTGCTCAACGTCGGGAGCCTCCCGCCGGGGAGCTACTCGAGCTGGCAGCCGACGCAGCGCGTGCTCTCGACGCTCGCACTGCCTCTCCTCACCACCTCCGCGCAGGTGCAGCTCACGTCGCTGGCGACGTCGGGAACCTGGCAGGTCGACGACGTCTATCTCGACCCCTGCGCCTCCAAGCTCGGCTGAGTTTCCCTCCCCCGACGGAAAGGCGTGACAGACGCGTCACGCCTTTCCGTCTACCGTCCCGGGCATGGCAACGAGGGCGGCGACACCGTGGGGACCTGCGGATCTCGTGGAGGAGCTGACCGTTCCGCAGCAGGCGGGGACCAAGCGCTTCGCATCGAAGGTCCAGCTGCTCGAGACCGCGAAGGGGGAGAAGCTCGTCCGCTTCTCCTACGCCGGTGCCGGCGGCGGCACGCGCGGGCCGGTCACTCTCCGGGAGCGAGACATCGGACGGCTGAAAGCCGCCCTCGCCAAGCACCCCGCGCTCGCGGAGACGCTCGGCCTGGAGCTCTAGAACGCGGCGAGCACGCGGTCGCGGGCGGCGTCCACCAACGAGGCGAGGAGCAGCGCGCCGTCGTCCGAGCCGAGCAGCGGATCGACGGCGTGCTCGGGGTGCGGCATCAGGCCCAGGACGTTGCCCGCCTCGTTGCAGACGCCGGCGATGTCATCGACCGACCCGTTCGGGTTGTCGACGTAGCGAAGCACCACCTGTGCGGGGTCGAGGTCGGGGGGTGGGAGGTAGCGGCCGTCGCCGTGCTTCACCGGCAGCACGAGGCGCCCGCCGGCGGTGCAGCGCGTGGTGAAGGGGAGGTCGTCCCGCTCGACCGTCACCGGGATGTCGCGGCAGACGAAGCGGAGCGACTCGTTCCGCAGCAGCGCGCCCGGCAGCAGGCCGGCCTCGCAGAGGATCTGGAACCCGTTGCAGATGCCGAGCACGAAGCCGCCGGCC
>DATEPQ010000184.1:0-7651 GCA_035273125.1 Gaiellaceae bacterium | reverse complement strand
TCACGGCCGGTGGCGCGCGAGGAGGCGCGCCGTCGGCTCGGGCTCGGGCCGGACGCACGCGTCGCCCTCGTCTTCGGAGGCTCGCTCGGCGCGCGCCTGCTCAACGACCTCGCGCTCGACGCCTGGGCCGAGAGCGGCCCGTCCGTGATCCACCTCTGCGGCGAGCGCGACTACCCCGAGCTCGCGGGACGCGTCATGCGGGCGGACTACCTCCTGCGGCCCTTCATCGACGAGATCGGCGTGGCGTACGGCGCGGCCGACGTCGTCCTTGCGCGCGCCGGCGGCTCGGTCTGGGAGCTGGCCGCGGCGGGGCTGCCTGCGGTGCTCGTGCCCGGAGAGTTCGCGACGGGGCAGCACCAGGAGAAGAACGCGCGCTGGTTCGCCGCTGCCGGCGGCGCGGTGGTCGTTCCCGAGGCGACCGCTTCCGAGGCGCCCCGGATCGTGGAGGCACTGCTCGGCGACGGCGAACGGCTCGCGGCCATGGCCGCGGCGATGCGCGCGGTCGCGAAGCCCGACGCAGCGGAAGAGATCGCGGATGAGCTCGTCTCCCTCGCAGCCGCTCGCCGGTAGGCGGATCTGGCTCGCCGGGATCGGCGGCGCCGGCATGAGCGGATACGCGCTGCTCGCGCACGCCTGGGGGGCGGAGGTGGCCGGCTGGGACCGCGTCGAGACGCCGTACCTGCAGCACCTCGAAGGCATCGCGGTCGAGATCTCGCCCGATCCGCCTGCCCCGCCCGCCGGGTGGGAGGTCTTCGTCTCCTCAGCCTTCGCGGGCCGTGTCGATGGTCGCCGGCGCGCCGATCTGCTCGCGGAGCTCGTCGCGCAGAGGCAGGCGATCGTCGTGGCGGGCGCGCACGGGAAGACGACCACCAGCGCGATGATCGCCTTCTGCCTCGACCGGCTCGGGCTCGATCCCGCCTTTCTCGTCGGAGGCGAGGTCCCACAGCTCGGCGGCAACGCCCGCGCCGGCTCCGGCTGGCTCGTCGTGGAGGGGGACGAGTCCGATCGCTCGGTGGCGTCCCTGCGACCGGAGATCGGCGTGCTCCTCAACGTCGATCTCGACCACCACACCACATTCGTCTCCCGGGCGGAGGTTGCGGCCTTCTTCGAGGAGTGGCTACGTGACGTGCCGCACGCGGTGCGCGGTGAGGAGCTCGGGCCGGTGGAGCTCGACCTCGCCGTGCCGGGCGAGCACAACCGGCGGAACGCCGCCGCCGCGCTGGCAGCTCTCGAGCTCGCCGGGGTCTCGCGTGGGGACGCCGAGGCGGTGCTCGTCGAGTTCCGCGGGGCGGGCCGTCGGCTCGAACCGAGAGGCGAGGCGCGGGACGTGGCCGTCCTAGACAGCTACGCCCACCATCCCGCCGAACTCGCGGCCGACCTCGCAGCGGTCCGCGACGGAGGTCGTCTCCTGGCGCTCTTCCAGCCCCACCTCTACTCGCGCACCCTCCACCTCTCCTACGGGTTCGCCGCCGCCCTCGCCGGGGCGGACGCCGTCTGCGTGACCGAGATCTATCCGGCCCGTGAGGAGCCTCTGCCGGGAGTGACAGGCCGCCTGATCGTCGACGAGCTCGCGCGGCTCCGTCCCGGCATGCGTCTCGGCTGGGCACCCTCGCTCGAGGACGCCGCCCGAATGGTGGCCGCCTGGGCGCGAGGGGGAGACACCGTCCTCACGCTCGGCGCCGGCGACGTCGACCGCGCTGCGCCCCTGATCCTCGAGGCGCTCGGATGAGGATCGAGGAGGGCGTGGAGCTCTCGCGGCTGACGACGCTCGGCACGGGCGGCCCGGCGCGCGCGTTCGCGCGACCGGAGTCCGAGCAGGAAGTCGAGGAGTTGCTGCGGTGGGCCGAGCAGCGCTCGCTCCGCGTCGCGGTCGTCGGCCTCGGCTCCAACCTGCTCGCCGCGGACGACGGGGTCGACGCGCTCGTCCTCAGGCTCGGCGGCGAGCTGTCGTCCGTGGAGATCGAGGGCAACATCCTGCGCGCGGGCGGCGGGACGGCGAACGCCGTTGCGCTGCATCGCGCCCGCGCGGCCGGGCTCGGCAGCTTCGAGTTCGCCTGCGCCATCCCCGGGACGATCGGCGGGGGCGTCTGGATGAACGCCGGCGCCTACGGCGGCGACTTCGCGAGCGTGCTCGAGCGCGCGCTCGTCGCCGGCCCCGAGGGCAGCGGCTGGCTGACTCCGGCCGAGCTCGGGCTGAGCTACCGGCACTCCAAGCTCCGACACGGGCAGGTGGTGGTCCGCGCCGAGCTCCGGCTCCGCCCGAGGGCGCCGGAGGAGATCAAGGCAGAAGTGCGCGACCTGAACATGCGCCGAAAGGAGGCGCAGCCGACGAACCGGCGCACCTTCGGCAGCGTCTTCAAGAATCCGGAGCACGAGCTGAGCGCAGGGCGGATGCTCGAAGCGTGCGGCCTGAAGGGCCAGCGCATCGGCGGGGCCCAGATCTCACCGAAGCACGCGAACTTCATCGAGAACGCGGACGGCGCCACGACCGCCGATGCGCTCGCGCTCATGGTCGAGGCGCGCCGGCGGGCGCTCGATCAGTTCGGCGTCCGTCTCGAGCACGAGGTCGAGTTTCTCGGCGAGCTCGAGCTGCCCGAGCCGTAGGAAGGTCCGGACCCGCGCCGAAAAGAGGACCATGCCCGGCAAGGCCCGTCTCGCTCGGTCCATCGTGCGCGTGGAGGCGATCCCGCTGCACTGGCAGCCGAGACATTGGCAGCCGAGCCTGCAGGCGTTCCATCCGCGGGCGTGGCTCGGCGGCCTGGCGCCGACCCGGCGCTCACTTGCGCTCGGCCTCGGCGTCCTTGCCCTCGCGCTCGGCGGATACCTGATCGCACGGGAGTCGTCGCTCTTCGCGATCGACCGGATCGAGGTGCACGGTGGCTCTCCCCGGGTGGCGCGGCAGGTCCATGGAGCGCTCGCCTCCCTCGTCGGCAAGCCGCTCGTCGGCCTCGACGGCTCGGCGATGCTGCGGACGGTCGACGCACTGCCCTCGGTGGCGAGCGCGACCTACGATCGCGACTTCCCGCACACGCTCCGGATCTCGGTCGTGGCAGAGCGCCCAGCGGCCGTCTTGCGGCGCGGGGCCGACACCTGGCTCGTCTCGACTCGTGGGCGCGTGATGGAGAGGCTTTCGGCGACCGCCCTTCCGAACCTGCCGCGGATCTGGCTCTCAACCCGCATGCCCGTACGCACCGGCGCCGACCTCACGGCCGGCGGCGCTGCAACCTCGGCGCACGCCGCGGGACTGACCGGAGCATTCGGGGCTCGCGTCGCCTCCGTGTCGTACACGAGCGGATCGCTCGTCCTCCATCTCCGTTCGGGGCTCGAGCTCCTCCTCGGGGACGCGGGAGACATCAGACTCAAGGTCGCGGTGGCCTCGCGATTGCTCGCGATGCTCCCCGCGGGGTCGACCTACCTCGATGTGAGCATCCCTGGCCGGCCGGTATCGGGCTATGGATCCCCGCGGTCAGACGCCGCACCAAGCTCTAGTAGAGGTTGAGTGTTCGGAACTCCAGCTCTAGTTGACACCGAGGCTCGGCGCACGTACGCTCCGGCGCGTTGTTGCTGATGTCAGCCCCAATCCTCTACTGAAGGTTCAGGTTCGAAGCACATGAGCACGAAGGAATCGGCCGGGAACTACCTCGCAGTGATCAAGGTCGTCGGCGTCGGCGGCGGCGGCACGAACGCCGTCAACCGGATGGTGGACGCCGGTCTGTCGGGCGTCGAGTTCATCGCCGTCAACACCGACGCACAGGCGCTGATGGTCTGCGACGCGGACGTCAAGATCCACATCGGCTCGGCTGCCACGCGCGGCCTCGGAGCCGGCGCCGATCCGGCCGTGGGTGGCGCGGCCGCGCAGGAGAGCCGCGACGAGCTCAAGGAGGCCCTCAAGGGCGCGGACATGATCTTCGTCACCGCCGGCGAGGGCGGCGGCACCGGGACCGGTGCTGCGCCCGTCGTCGCGGAGCTCGGCCGCGAAATCGGCGCGCTGACGGTCGGCGTCGTCACGAAGCCCTTCGGCTTCGAAGGTCGCAAGCGGTCTCAGCAGGCGGAGCACGGGATCGACACGCTGCGCGACAAGCTCGAGACGCTGATCGTGATCGAGAACGACCGGCTGCTCCAGGTCGTCGAGAAGCAGACCTCGGTCGTCGACGCGTTCCGCATGGCCGACGACGTCCTGCGGCAGGGAGTCCAGGGAATCACCGACCTGATCACCGTCCCCGGGCTCGTCAACCTCGACTTCGCCGACGTCCGCACCATCATGCGCGAGGCGGGCTCGGCTCTCATGGGCATCGGCTCGGCGAGCGGAGACAATCGGGCGGCCGAGGCGGCGCGAGCGGCCGTGTCCTCGCCACTGCTCGAGTCGTCGATCGAAGGCGCGACCGGCATCCTCCTCAACATCACCGGAGGCCCCGATATCGGTCTGTTCGAGGTCAACGAGGCGGCCGAGGTCGTGACGAGCGCCGCGGACGTGAACGCGAACGTCATCTTCGGCGCCGTGATCGACGACGCGATGGGCGAGGAGATTCGGGTCACGGTCATCGCCACCGGATTCGGCGCCGGACGCCGCCGTCGGCGCGCGGGCGCGGAGTCACAGGTCGCGGCGCCGTCCGCCGGTTCCGAGCGGGCCGAGAACGGGCTCGACGTCCCGTCCTTCCTGCGCGGCGAATAGCCGCCCGAGCGGCGTTTTACGAATTTCGCGCCGTGAGGTTTGCGCCTGCGGGAACGGGGCACATCGAGCGTGCCCTCAACAGGGTTGACCGTTAGCGAGTCAACCCCACGACCCGGTCCGTCGCCCCGGCTTGTTTTCAGGAATGAGCCGGGGCGACTCCGTTCTGGGGACGTTTTCGACTGAGCCGGGGCGGAGGTGCAACGCACTAGGATCGGCCGTGCCCATGTCCGCCACGCTCCTGCACACGCCGCTCCACGATCGGCACGTCGAGCTCGGCGCGCGCATGGTGCCGTTCGCCGGCTGGGAGATGCCGGTGCAGTACGAGGGCGTCATCGCCGAGCACCGTGCGGTGCGGACGGATGCGGGGGTCTTCGACGTCTCCCACATGGGCGAACTCGAGGTGGAGGGGCCGCACGCCCGCGACCTCCTGCAGGGCGCGCTCTCGAACGACCTCGACAGACTCGAGCCCGGCCAGGCGCAGTACACGCTGCTCACGAACGAGGACGGAGGGATCATCGACGACCTGATCGTCTACCAGGTCGGCGAGTGCTCCTACCTCCTGGTCGTGAACGCCTCGAACCGCGAGAACGCATACGCGTGGCTGAAGGAGCGGGAGATTCGGGGCTCGGACGTGCGTGACGTCTCCGACGACTGCGCGCTGCTCGCTGTGCAGGGCCCCCGGTCGATCGAGCGGCTGGGGCTCCCCCCGGCACGGCCCTTCACCTTCGCGGAGGCCTCTATCGACGGCGTCGACGTGATGGTGAATCGCACCGGCTACACGGGCGAGGACGGCTGCGAGCTCCTCTGCATGAGCGAAGATGCCGTCCGGCTCTGGGACGCCGTGCTCGAGCGCGGCGCCGTCCCCTGCGGGCTCGGCGCGCGGGACACCTTGCGTCTCGAGGTCTGCTATCCGCTGCACGGCAACGACATCGGTCCCGAGACGGACGCCGTCTCCGCCGGCCTCGGCTGGGCCTGCGCGCTCGACAAGGAATTCGCGGGTGTCGAGGTCCTCCGCCGCGTCAAGGCGGACGGTCCGCAACGTCGGCTGGTCGCCTTCGTCATGGAGGAGAAGGCGATCCCGCGCCCCGGAATGCCGATCGAAGGCGGCGGCGAGGTCACGTCGGGATCGCACTCGCCGATGCTCGAGATCGGGATCGGGCTGGGGTACGTGCCAGCCGCCCAGGCGCCGCCGGACACCCAGCTCACGATCGACGTCCGCGGCCGCCCGCGCCGGGCCCGCGTGGTCAAGAAGCCGATCTACAAGAGGGAGGACTGAGTGGCAGCCGCCGAGAGCTATCCGGACGACCTGAAGTACCACGAGGAGCACGACTGGGCTCGGGTGGAGGGGGACGAGGCCGTGCTCGGGATCACGTGGTTCGCCGCCGACGCGCTCGGCGAGCTCGTCCACTTCGAGCCGCCCGAGGTGGGCTCCACCGTGACGAAGGATCAGTCGTACGGCGAGGTCGAGTCCGTGAAGGCCGTCTCCGACGTGATCGCGCCGCTCTCCGGCGAGGTGCTCGAGGTGAACGAGCAGGTCGTGGGCGCGCCGGAGACGGTGAACGAGGACCCGTACGGCAACGGCTGGCTCCTGCGCATCCGCCTCTCGGATCCCGGCGAGGCCGACTCACTGCTCGACGTGGCCGCCTACCGCGGGCTGCTCGCGAACCAGTGACGCATCCGTTTCTCGCGCTCACCAACTCCGACCGGGAGGAGATGCTCGGCACGGTCGGCGTCGCCTCTATGGAGGAGCTCTTCCGTGACTTGCCCACGGCCGTTCGCCTCGGGCGCGAGCTCGAGCTCGAGCCGGCGCTGTCGGAGCAGGAGGTCTTCGCGCACGTCGCAGCCCTCGCCGAGCGGAACGCCGACGCGAGCCGGGAGCTCTCCTTCCTCGGCGCAGGCATCTACGACCACTACGTGCCGGCGGTCGTCGACACCATCCTCCAGCGCGGCGAGCTGCTGACCGCCTACACGCCCTACCAGCCGGAGATGAGCCAGGGCGTGCTGCAGGCGATCTTCGAGTACCAGACCGCCGTCTGCGAGCTGACCTGCATGGACGTGTCCAACGCGTCCGGCTACGACGGGACGAGCGTCGCGGCGGACGCCTGCTACGTCGCGAAGCACGCGACCGGCCGCGACAAGGTCGTTCTGACCGAGGCGACGAATCCGCAGGTGCGCCAGGTCGTGAAGACCTTCGCCGCCGGCTTCGGCCTCGAGGTCGTCGAGGTCCCGCACCGAAACGGGACGACCGATCCCGACGAGCTGGAGCGAGCCGCTGCGGACGCCGCCGCCGTCATCTTCCAGCAGCCGAACTTCTTCGGCTGTCTCGAGCCTGCGCCGGATCTCTGCGCGGCGGCCGCCGACGCGGGCGCGCTCCCTGTGGCGCACGTCGACCTGACGTCGCTCGGCGTGCTCGAGGCGCCGGGCCGCTACGGCGCCGCCCTCGCGATCGGAGAAGGACAGGTTGCCGGGAACTTCCCGTCCTTCGGAGGGCCGCACTACGGTTTCCTCGCGGCGCGCCAGGAGTTCATCAGGCGCATGCCGGGCCGCATCGTCGGCGAGACGATAGACACCGCGGGCGAGCGCGGCTATGTCCTCACCCTGCAGACCCGCGAGCAGCACATCCGGCGGGAGAAGGCCACCTCGAACATCACCACGAACCAGACGCTGCTCGCACTCGGCGGGCTCGTCTATCTCACGTGGCTCGGGCCGCAGGGACTGCGCGAGCTGGGGGAGACCTGCCTGTCGCTCGCCGCATACGCGAAGCAGCAGCTCGCGGAGCGAGCGGGACTCCAGCCGCTGTTTGCAGAACAGCCAACGTTCAAGGAGTTTGCCCTCCGCGTCGGACGGAACGCGCGCGAGGTCGTGGCGGCCGCACGTGAGCTGGGCGTTCACCCCGGCTACGCGCTCGGTCGCGACTACGAGGGCATGGACGACGTCCTGCTCGTCGCGGTCACCGAGCGCCGCACGCCGGAGGAGATC
>DATEPQ010000183.1:0-11083 GCA_035273125.1 Gaiellaceae bacterium | reverse complement strand
TCGAGATCGCCGGCGGTCGGCGTCTCCACCAAGTCCACTCCGGCCGGCGCCGCCACCGCGAGGTTCGCCGCGAGCAGGGTCACCTCGGCCCCGCGCCGCCGGGCCTCCGCGGCAAGCGCGACGCCCATGCGCCCCGACGAGCGGTTGCCGACGTAGCGCACCGCGTCGAGCGGCTCGCGCGTGCCGCCGGCCGAGACGAGCACACGCTTTCCTGCGAGCGGACCGCTCCCCATGAGGAGGGAGCGAACGGCGCCGAGGATCTCGTCCGGCTCGGCCATCCGCCCCACTCCGAGCTCGCCCTCCGCCGTCTCGCCCTCGTCCGGCCCTACGAGGACGACGCCCCGCGCGCGCAGCGTCTCGGCGTTCGCACGGGTCGCGGGATGCGACCACATGCGCGGGTTCATCGCGGGCGCGACGAGCACCGGCCCGCGGTGTGCGAGCGCGGCCTCGGTGAGGACGTTGTCGGCGAGCCCCTGCGCGAGCTTGGCGAGCGTGTTGGCCGTGCACGGTGCGACGACGAGCAGGTCGGCGCGAGTGAGATGGAGGTAGACGTCGTCGCCCGGCGGCCGCCGTGCCAGCGCCCTGAAGGTCTCTGCGGTGACGAAGCGCTCGGCGCCCGGAGTGACGAGGGGAACGACCTCGTGACCCTCCCTGACCAGCAACCGGCAAAGCTCGCACGCCTTGTAGGCGGCGATGCCGCCGGTCACCCCCAGGAGGACGCGGGACATGCCCGCATGATGCCTATCTACGCGCTGTAGTCGTACTTCAGCATCCCGTCGCAGACCTCTTCGAGAGCCATGGTGAGGTAGTTCTTCGAGCGGCTCTCGACGAGGGGCGGCAGGTTGTCGCCGAAGGTGCCTTCGCCGAGCTGATGGTGGTAGTTGTTGATCTGCCGGGCGCGCTTCGCCGCCACGATCACGAGCGCGTAGCGCGAGTCCACGTTCTCCAGCAGGTCGTCGACGCGGGGTTCGATCATCGCCGCGGCATGGTAGCCGTCGCGCCGAGGAGCCCGCGGACGAGCGTCGTCAGCTCGGCTACGGCCCGCTCGAGGTCGTCGTTCTCGATCACGTGGTCGAACTCGCCGGCCTGCTCGAGCTGCTTGCGGGCGAGCCCGATCCGCTCGTTGATCTCGCCCGAGCTCTCGGTCGCGCGCTCGCGCAGACGCCGCTCGAGCTCCTCCACCCGGGCCGAGATGAAGATCGTCACGGCCCCCGGAACCTCGTGCTTGACGCGGAGTGCGCCCTCGGTCTCCAGCTCGAGCAGCGGCACGCGGCCGCTCGCCGCGATCCGGTCGAGCTCCGTACGCAGCGTGCCGTAGCAGTGGCCGGAGACGAACTCGACGTACTCGAGGAACTCCCCGCGCTCGACACGGCCGCGGAAGTCCGCAGAGGAGAGGAACCGGTACTCCCGGCCGTCCTCCTCCCCGCGGCGCCGCTCGCGTGTCGTGGCCGAGACGGTGACCTCGATGCCGGGCACGCTCTCGACGAGCTCGCGGATGAGCGTTCCCTTGCCGGCGCCCGACGGGCCCGTGACCACGAGCACCGCCGGCGTGGCGGTCACGTGCGTGGGCCCGTTCCTTCCCGTCCGAGCGAAAACCGAGCATCGCAAGGACGCAGGAAGCGCCCATAGCGGTTCCTATGGGCGCGACCGAGGACGCCGCGAGGCGAAGCGTTTGCAGCCGGCCGGGAAGACAAGCGGGCCCGCGGACGTGGCCGCTTGTGCACGTTCTCCACTAGCGGCTGTTGAAGAGGCCGATCAGCTCGGCGCGTTGCCGGTCGGACAGGCCCCCCACGGTCTTCGACTGGCTGATCCGGCACGTGTTGAGGAACCGCGCGGCCTTGACGCGCCCGAACTTCGGCACCGCCATCAGGATGTCGATGACCTTCGCGGTCGAGACGTACTCCGGCGGGTTGCCGAGGATCGTCTCGATCTTGACCTTGCCGTCCTTGAGGTCCTTCTTGAGCTTCGCGCGCTTAACGCGGACATCGTTCGCTCGCTTGAGGGCGTCCATCCGCTGGTCGAGGGAACGAAGCGGAGCGTGCGCCTGCGTCTTGGTCGGACTCACGGCCGGCCGATCTTACCAATGCACCCGTGCGCTTCAAGCGTGGACTTTTTGCTCGGTTTCCGGGCTTTTTGCCAGGCCCTTACCGTCTTCCGGGCCGGCAACGCCGGCCTCCGCGCGCGCGGCGACGAGCTCGGCCCGAACCCGTGTCGGGGCGCCGGGATCGGCGAAGAGGACGGTGCCCAGGGCGACGTCGCGGGCGCCGCAAGCAGTGAATTCGAGCGCGTCGCGGCCGGTCTCGATCCCACCCATCCCGACGATCGGGAGGTCGGTCGCCTGGTGACAGACGGCGACCGCATGGAGCGCGATCGGCTTCAGCGACGGGCCCGAGAGGCCGCCGCTGCCGCGGGCGAGGACCGGGCGCAGCTCCCTGTCGAGGGCGACGCCGCGGAGGGTGTTGATGAGCGAGAGCCCGTCCGCGCCGGCAGCGGCAACCGCACGCGCGACCTCCCCGACGTCGGGGTGCGCGGCGGAGAGCTTCGCGTAGAGCGGCAAATCGGTCGCGCCCCGACAGGCAGCGACGATCTCCGCGGCCGAATCGGCGGCCTCGTCGACATTCGGACACGAGAGGTTGAGCTCGATCGCCTCTATGTCGTCCAGGCGGGCGCACGTCTCGGCGTAGTCGGCGGCGCTGAAGCCGCCGACGCTGACCCAGAGCGGAACGCCGAGCTCGCGCAGGCGCGGCAGATGGTCGGCGACGAAGCGGTCGCGGCCCGGGTTGGCTAGGCCGATCGCGTTCAGCATCCCGTGCCCGGTCTCGGCGATGCGCGGCGGGTCGCTCCCCTCGCGCGGCTTCGGAGTGACCGTCTTCGTCACGAAGGCGTCGAGCTGCCGCGCGACCTCGGGCGCCGCGAGCGCATCGAGACAGCCGCTCGCGTTGAGGATCCTCATGCCGACACGGCCCCTCGGGACATGTCAGGAACCAGGTTCCGGACATGTCCGTTTACGCGCGCGGCGTCGAGGACCGGGCCCTCGAGACAGAGCCGCGCGAGGGCGCCGTCGATCTCGACGACGCAGCCGTAGCAGGCGCCGTAGCCACAGGCCATCGGCGCCTCCCACGCGAGCTGTGCGGTCGGACAGAGCGCGGCGACCGCGTGGAGCATCGGCTCGGGGCCACAGGCGAGGACGTCGAAGCCGGGGTCGATGAGTTCGGTCACGAGCGTAGGCTCGACGACGACTTCCGCATTCGACGGAAGGATCGCTGCGGCTTCCGCGTGCGCTTGCGTCCGAAATCCGGCGATTACCGGCGGCGCGTTCAGCGCCGCTGCCAGATAGGGCAGCGGCGCGATGCCGATCCCACCTCCGACGAGCAGCGGTCGCTCGACGTCGAGCCGGTAGCCGTGCCCGAGCGGGCCGAGCACGCGGATCTCGTCGCCGGGGCGGAGCCGGCAGAGCGCTTCCGTCCCCGGACCGATCGGGTCGACGAGGAAGGCGAGCTCGCCCGGCGGCGCGAGACAGAGCGAGAACGGCCGCGGCAGCAGGCGCCCGGGAGCCTCGAGCATGAAGAACTGCCCCGGCACGCCCGGGTCCAGATCGCCGCGCTCGAGCCGCAGCAGCGTGTACGGCCCGATCGGCTCGGAGCCGCTGACCCTATGCCGACTGGGAGACGCCGAGCTCCGCATCGATCCGTTCCTGGAGGGACATCGCCTGCTCCGCGCGCGCGGTTGCGATGGCGTGCACGGCGGCGGCTGCACCGGACAGCGTCGTGATGCACGGGACGCGCCGCGCGAGGGCCGCCTCGCGGATCGCGTAGCCGTCCGAGCGCGCGTTGCGTCCTTCCGGCGTGTTGATCACTAGATCGCAGCGACCACGGCGGATCAGGTCGACGACGGTCGGCTCGCCCTCGGTTGCCTCGCTGAGCTTGCGCACCGGCTCGACTTCGATCCCGGCGGCCGCGAGCGTGGCGGCCGTCCCCTCGGTCGCGTAGAGCTCGAAGCCGAGTCCGACGAGCGTCGCCGCGATCGGCACCGCCTGCTGGTGGTCGGGCTCGCGGATGGAGATGAAGACGGAGCCCGTGCGCGGCAGCCTGCGGCCCGCGGCTCGCTCGGCCTTGTCGAGCGCGGTCGAGAGGTCGGCGGCGCTCGCCATCACCTCGCCGGTCGAGCGCATCTCCGGGCCGAGGACAGGGTCGCTTCCGGGGAAACGCGCGAACGGCAGCACGGCAGCCTTGACGCTCCACTGCCGCGGCGGCCGCTCGGGCGGCAGCCCGAGCTCCGAGATGGTCGCGCCGACAGCGAGACGGCAGGCGGCCTTGACCAGCTCGACGCCGGTCGCCTTGCTCACGAAGGGCACGGTCCGAGACGCCCGCGGGTTCGCCTCGATCACGTACACCTCGCCGTCCCCGGTCACCGCGAGCTGGACGTTGAGCAGCCCGACGGCGCCGAGTGCGCGCCCGAGGATCCTCACTACGCGGGCGATCTCCTGCGCCTGCGCGAACGAGAGGCTCGGCGCGGGCAGCACGCAGGCCGAGTCGCCCGAATGGACGCCTGCCTCCTCGACGTGCTGCATCACGGCGGAGACGTACGTGTCGACGCCGTCGCAGAGCGCGTCGACGTCCACCTCGACCGCATGCTCCACGAAGCGGTCGACGAGGATCCGCTCGAACGGCGGCATCTCACGCACCTCGTCCGGCGTGTAGCAGACCCGCATCGCGCGGCCACCGAGCACGTAGGAAGGCCGGACGAGCACCGGGTAGCCGATGCGCTCGGCGATCTCGACGGCCTCGTCGGGCGAGCCCGCGATCCCCCACTCCGGCGAGCGGAGCCCGTGCGCGCGCAGCAATCCCGCGAACCGTTCGCGGTCCTCGGCGAGGTCGACGGCGTCGAACGGCGTGCCCAGGATGCGGTAGCCGGCGTCCTCGATCGCGCGCGCGAGCTTGAGCGGCGTCTGCCCGCCGAACTGGATCACGACGCCGTCGGGCTGCTCGCGCTCGCAGATCGCAAGCACCGATTCAGCGTCGAGCGGCTCGAAATAGAGCCGGTCGGAGGTGTCGTAGTCGGTCGAGACGGTCTCGGGGTTGCAGTTGACCATCACCGCCTCGTAGCCGAGCTCGCGGTACGTGGTGACGGCGTGGACACAGCAGTAGTCGAACTCGATCCCCTGGCCGATCCGGTTCGGACCCGAGCCGAGGATGACGACCCGCGGCCGGTCGCCCGTCGGCGCGGCCTCGTCCTCCTCGCCCCACGTCGAGTAGTAGTAGTTCGAGGCCGCCTCGACCTCGCCCGCGCACGAGTCGACCCGGCGGTACGAGGGCCGGACGCCGCACTCGCGTCGCCGTTGCCGCACCGCGGTCTCGCTTGTGCCGGCGGCGGCAGCGATGTCGGCGTCGGACAGTCCCATGCGCTTGAGACGCACCCAGCCGTCGGCGGTCAGCGACTCGACGTCGGCGCCCCCGGCGAGCGCGTCGCGGATCCGGTCGAGCTCGCGCTGGAAGAACGGGTGCACGTCCTCGGGCACCTCCTCGAGCGCCTGCCATGGCGTCGCGGCGCCGGCATCGAGCTCGCGCGAGCGGTACGCCTTGAGGAACGCCTCGGCAAAGGTGCGGCCGATGCCCATCGTCTCGCCGACCGACTTCATCTGCGTGCCGAGCGTCCGGTCGGCGCCCGGGAACTTCTCGAAGGCGAAGCGGGGGAATTTGACGACGACGTAGTCGAGCGTCGGCTCGAAGCTCGCGGGAGTCGTCCCCGTCAGGTCGTTCGGGATCTCGTCGAGCGTGTAGCCGACGGCGAGGCGCGCGGCGACCTTGGCGATCGGGTAGCCGGTCGCCTTCGACGCGAGCGCGGAGGAACGGGAGACGCGCGGATTCATCTCGATCACGCGTACGTCGCCCGTCTCGCGGCTGCGCGCGAACTGGATGTTCGAGCCGCCGGTGTCGACGCCGACCGCGCGGATGACCGACGCGGCCGCGTCGCGCAGCTCCTGGTACGCCTCGTCCGGCAGCGTCATCTGCGGCGCGACCGTGACCGAGTCGCCCGTGTGGACACCCATCGGGTCGAGGTTCTCGATCGAGCAGACGATGACGACGTTGTCGATCCGGTCGCGCACCACCTCGAGCTCGAACTCGTCCCAGCCGCGTACCGACTCCTCCACGAGCACCTGGCCGATCGGCGACTCCGAGAGGCCGCGCTCGACCTGCCGGTACAGCTCCTCCTCCGTGTAGGCGAAGCCGCCGCCGTGGCCCCCGAGCGTGAAGGCGGGCCGCACGACCGCGGGGACCATCAGGCCCTCGAGTTCGTCGAGCGAGGTGACGATCGCCGACTTGGGGACCTTGAGTCCGCACGACTCGACCGCGTCCTTGAACTTGAGCCTGTCCTCGGCGCGCTCGATCGCGTCGAGGCGCGCACCGATCAGCTCGATCCCGAGCTCGTCGAGGACGCCGGCGGTGGCGAGCTCGCGCGCGAGATTGAGCGCGGTCTGGCCGCCCATCGTCGGGAGCAGCGCGTCGGGACGCTCCAGGCGCAGCACCTCGGCCACCGACTCGACGTCGAGCGGCTCGAGGTACGTGCGGTCGGCGAAGCCGGGGTCGGTCATGATCGTCGCCGGGTTCGAGTTCACGACGATCGTGCGGAACCCGTCCTCCCGCAGCACCTTCAGGGCCTGACAGCCGGCGTAGTCGAACTCGGCCGCCTGCCCGATCACGATCGGCCCGGAGCCGACGATGCAGATCGACTCGATGTCGGAGCGCCTAGGCATGTGACGCCACCTCCTCGACCCAGGCCTCGAGCAATGGCCACGCGTCGTGCGGCCCTGGCCCCGCTTCGGGGTGGAACTGGAGCGAGCGAGCGCGCAGGTCCGGCAGGTCGAGGCCCTCCACCGTCCCGTCGTAGAGCGAGACGTGCGAGACCTCGGCCGCCTCGCTCGAGGCGACCGCGAAGCCGTGGTTCTGGCTCGTCACGAGCACCCGACCCGTCAGCCGCTCGTACACCGGATGGTTCGCGCCGCGATGGCCGAACGGAAGCTTGTACGTGTCGTGGCCGGTGGCACGCGCGATCAGCTGGTGGCCGAGGCAGATGCCGAGTACGTGCGTGCGACCGAGCAGGTGCTGCACCGTCTCGGTCTCCGCGGCGAGCGGCTCGGGGTCGCCCGGACCCGGGGAGAGCAGCACGCCGTGGTAGCCGACGAGCTCGTCGGCCGGCGTGTCGTGGGGATGCACGGTCACGGCGGCCCCGGCCTTCGCGAGCCGGCGCAGGACCGAGTTCTTGACGCCGTAGTCCACGACGCCGATCCGGACGCGGCCCTCCGCCGCGTAGACGTACGGCTCATCGGTCGAGACGTCTTCCACGAGCGCGCGGCCGAGCATCGACGGCTGGTGCGCGGCGAGCTCGATCGCGTGCTCGACCGGGAGGTCGGAGGCGACCGCGACGGCGGGCGCAGAACCGGCGTCGCGCAGGTGGAGGACGAGGCTCCGGGTGTCGATCCCCGTCAGCGCGACGATGCCGTGCTCCCGGAGCCAGTCGGTCCACTCGGGCCCGCGGGCCTCGCGCATCAGCACCGCTCGGGCGTGAGTGCGGGCGGACTCGCTCCGCTCCGCGGCCACGCCGTAGTTGCCGACCATCGGCGCGGTGAAGCAGATGAGCTGGTCCTCGAAGCTCGGGTCGGTGACCGCCTCCTGGTAGCCCGACATGCCGGTGGTGAAGACCGCCTCTCCGAGCGCGTGTCCCTCGGCGCCGACCGACTCGCCGTGCCAGACGGTCCCGTCTGCGAGTGCGAGGAAGCCGCTCACGACAGGCGCCTCCGCGCTTCCGCCTTCGAGAGCCACTCGCCCGTCTTCCGCCATGCCTCGCCCCGGATCCGTGCCAGCGCTGCCCCGTGCGGCTGGTCCCAGCCGTCGAACGTCTCGGCCTCGTCGAGGGCAGCCCGGACGGCCGCGTCGGGGACCGGGGCGAATGTGTCCTCCCACGGCGGCCCGAGCAGGGCGATCGAGTGTCGTTCTGCGATCGAGCGGTCGAGCACGAACCAGAAGGCGGGGTCGTCGTCGGGGGAGAAATGAACCAGCTCGTCGGTGTTGACGTTGAGCGCGTGCCGGTCCGTGCCGCGGGCGTAGACCACGAGCTCGAGCTTCCGCGCGGGACAGGGAAGGGACTCCGCAACCGTGGCGAAAGCCTCCTTCTCGGCTTGCGAGGGCGGACATGCGGTCACGGCGACCACGTCGACGTCGCTCCTGCCGTGCTCGTAGCAGCCCTGCGCCGCGGAGCCGACGAGGTAGACGGCGTCGAGCGCGGCCACTGCGCGGAGACGATCGACGAGTTCGTCCAGGTACCCCTCGAGCTCGATCGGAATCGCAACCACGCCGATCACGCGCCGTGCACCACCGAGCCGCCGGCGAGCGTCATCCGCACCGCCCCCTTTACCCGCGATCCGAGCAACCACGAGTTGCCCGAGCGCGAGCGGAAGGGTTGCTCGCCCACCGTCCACTCCCGCTCGAGGTCGAGCAGGACGAGGTTCGCCTGCGCGCCCGCTGCCACCCGCGGCCGGTCGAGTGCGAAGATCCGCGCCGGGCCGGCCGACATCCGCTCGAGCAGCGTCTCGAGGCTCAGCACGCCCGGCTCGACGAGATGCGTGTACAGCACCGCGAACGCCGTCTCGAGGCCGGTGACCCCGAACGGAGCCGCCTCGAAGGGCACGTCCTTCTCGTGTGCGGCGTGCGGCGCGTGATCGGTTGCGATCGCCTCGATCGTGCCGTCGCGCACCGCGTCGAGCAGCGCGACCCGGTCCTGCTCCGCCCGCAGCGGCGGGTTCATCTTCACGTTCGGGTCGAGGGAACGGACCGCGTCGTCCGTGAGGACGAGGTGGTGTGGCGTTGCCTCACCGCTCGCTGCGATGCCCGTTTCGCGGGCGCGGCGCAGCGCGTCGACCGACTCGGAGGCAGAGAGATGGAGGATGTGAACGCGTCCGCCCTCGTAGCCGGCGAGCGAGAGGTCGCGCTCGACCGCGACGGACTCGGCGACCGACGGGTAGCCGGCAAAGCCGAGCTCGGCCGCGACGCGTCCCTCGTGGACGTGGCCGCCGTGCGAGAGCGTCGGCTCCTCGCAGTGCAGCGCGAGCGGCCGATCGGTGACCGAGGAGTACTGCAGCGCCCGCCGCATCAGCCCTGCGGAGGCGACCGGCATCCCGTCGTCGGAGAAGGCGACGGCGCCGGCCTCGGCGAGCTCGCCCATCTCGGTCAGCTCTTGCCCGCGCTGGTCGCGCGTGATGGCGGCGAGGAAGCCGGCCGGAATCTGGGCCTCGCCCCGCGCCGCCTCGACGAGGGCGCCGAGCGTCGCCGCGGAGTCGACGACCGGGTCGGTGTTCGGCATCGCGAGGATCGCGCAGTAGCCGCCCGCCGCGGCGGCCGCGGTGCCGCTCGCGACCGTTTCCTCGTCCTCGCGGCCGGGAGTGCGCAGGTGGACGTGCGGGTCGACGAAGGCCGGGGCGAGCACCAGTCCGTCCCCCTCGACGATGCGGTGTTCGTTCGCGTCCACCCTCTCGGCGACCTGCGCGATCGTCCCGTCGTCGATCCGTACCTCGAGCCGCGCGTCGATCGCCTCGGTCGGATCGAGCACGCGAGCGCCGCGGACGACGAGGTTCGCGCCCGGAAGCTCCTTCTGCCAGAGCATCACGCCACCTCCGCCGCGGCGAGCGCCTGCACGCCGACCGGGCCACCGGTGAGCAGGTCGTAGAGGACGGCCATCCGTACGACCAGTCCGGAGCGGACCTGTCTCGTGATCAGCGAGTCCGGCGAGTCGGCGACGAGCGGGTCGATCTCGACGCCGCGGTTCATCGGGCCCGGGTGCATGACCTTCTGCCCCCGCCGCAGCCGCTCGGGCGTGATCCCCCAGCGCGCGGTGTACTCGCGGAGGCTCGGGACGAAGTTCGCACCGGCCGCCATCCGCTCGTTCTGCATGCGCAGGACGTAGACGACGTCGGCGTCGCGGATCGCCTCGATGTCAGCGGTCGTCTCGGCCGGGAACTCGCGCGGGAGCAGCGCCGGCGGGCCGACGAGCGTCGGCCGGATCCCGACCAGCGCAAACGCCTGCACGAGCGAGCGGGCGACGCGCGAGTGGAGGACGTCCCCGACGATCGCGACGTGGAGCCCCTCCAGCCGGCCGAGCTCCTCGCGCAGCGTGTAGAGATCGAGCAGCGCCTGGGTCGGGTGCTGGTGCTTGCCGTCACCGGCGTTGACCACGTGGGCGTCGGTGACCCGCGCGACGAGCTGCGGCGCCCCGATCTGCGGGTGCCGGATCACGATCACGTCCGGGTCGTACGCGCCGAGCGTGAGCACCGTGTCCTTCAGCGACTCGCCCTTGTCCACCGACGAGCCGACGGACTTGACGTTGAGCGTGTCCGCCGAGAGGCGCTTCGCGGCGAGCTCGAACGAGGACGACGTGCGGGTCGAGGACTCGAAAAAGAGGTTGACGATCAGGTGCCCCTTCAGCGTCGGCAGCTTCTTCACGTGCCGCTCGAGCGACGTCTCGAAGGTGCGTGCCGTGCCGAGCAGGCGCTCGACGTCGTCGCGCGTCAGGTCGCCGACCGAGAGGAGATGCCGCTTCGGCGGGTCTTCCGGGGGACGCAGGTCGTCGCTGACGAGGCGGATCATCGGCTCTCCTCCTCCGGCGTCGAGACAAGGAGCACGGCGTCGAGCTCGTCCACCTCGACGAGCTGCACCTGGATGCGCTCGCCGCGCGCGGTGGGCAGGTTCTTGCCGACGTAGTCCGGGCGGATCGGCAGCTCGCGGTGGCCGCGGTCGACGAGCACGGCCAGCTGGACGCGGGCGGGGCGCCCGTAGTCGAAGAGCGCCTCGATCGCCGCGCGGATCGTGCGGCCGGTGTAGAGGACGTCGTCCACGAGGACGACGGTGCGCCCGTCGAGCGGGAAGTCCAGCTGTGTGGCCCGGACGAGCGGCTGCGCCGCGAGCGGGGCCTCGCCACCGCGGACGGTGACGTCGTCGCGGTAGAAGGTGATGTCGACGGCGCCGAGCGCGGGCTCGACTCCGGCGCGCTCGGAGATCAGGCGCGCGAGCCGCCGCGCCAGCGGTACGCCGCG
>DATEPQ010000182.1:0-11694 GCA_035273125.1 Gaiellaceae bacterium | reverse complement strand
AGGAAGTCGACGTAGTCGAACATCGCGTCGATCTCCTCCTGGATCTGGTCCTCCGTGCAGAAGACGTGGGCGTCGTCCTGGCTGAACTGCCGCGCGCGCGTCAGCCCCTGCAGGCTCCCGGTCGGCTCGTCGCGATGCAGGACGGCGGCCTCGGCATAGCGGATCGGCAAGTCGCGGTAGCTCCGGAGCTGCGTGTTGAAGAGGAGCATGTGGCCGGGGCAGTTCATCGGCTTGAGCCCGTAGAGCGACTCGCCGTGCTCGATGCGGAAGAGGTTGTCGCCGTACTTCTCCCAGTGTCCCGAGCGCTTCCAGAGCTCGACGTCCCACATCAGCGGCGTCTTCACCTCGACGTAGCCGCGCTTCGCGTTCTCGCGCCGCCGCAGGTCCTCGAGGGCGTTCCAGATCGCCATCCCCTTCGCCGTCCAGAGCGCCGCGCCGGGCGAGTACTCGGACATGTGGAAGAGGTCGAGCTGCGGGCCGATGCGCCGGTGATCGCGCCCCCGCGCGCGCTCGACCTTCTCGAGGTACGCGTCGAGATCCTCCTTCGAGTAGAAGGCGGTGCCGTAGATGCGCGTCAGCTGCGGCTTCGACGAGTCGCCGCGCCAGTACGCGCCGGCGAGCCCGGTCAGCTTGAGCGCCTTGATCGGCTTCGAGTTCTGCAGGTGCGGGCCGCGGCAGAGGTCGGTGAAGTCGCTGACGTCATCGTGTGACTGCGTGTAGAGCGAGATGTCGCCCTCGGCGGTGTCGACGAGCTCGAGCTTGTACGGATCGGCCGAGAACATTTCCCTCGCCTCCTCGCGAGTGATCTCCTGCCTCGTCCACTCGCGGCCCTCGGCGAGCTCGCGGTCGATCTCGGCCTGGATCCGGTCGAGATCCTCCTCGCGGACCGGCTCCGCGAAGTCGAAGTCGTAGTAGAAGCCGTTATCGATCGGCGGCCCGATCGCGAGCTTCACGCCCGGATGGAGGCGCGTGACGGCTTCCGCCAGCAGGTGGGCCGACGAGTGCCGCAGCACCGCGAGTGCGTCCGGATCCTCCCGGTCGCGCGTCGTCAGGAGCTGGATCTCGTCCCCGTCGGCGAGCGGCTGCCGCAGATCCTGCACGCGTCCGTCGACGCGCACGAGTACCGCCTGCTCGGCGAGCTTGGGCCCGATCGCCCGCGCGGCGTCGAGCCCCGACGCGCCGGCGGGGAGTTCGAGCTCCGAGTTGTCGGGAAGGAGGACCTTCATGACAGAACCGGCCAAGGATATGCACCCCCGTGAGGACGACCGGAACGAGGAGATCGACGAGTCGCCCGCGCCCGACCCCGAAGAGCACGACCCGAACGCCGAGGACGTGCCGGAGGCGGACTAAGCCGGGCGTTCGGCGGTCAGCGCCAGCAGAGCGACGGGCGCCAGCAGCAGGAGCCACATCGTGGCGGCGACTCCCGCAGCACCGGCGAGGAATCCGAGCAGGAGCGGGACGGCGGCGCCGGCGATCCCCCCGAGGCCGCCGACGGCGACGGCGGCGCCGCTCTGCTCGGGCAGCGCGTCGTAGAGCCACGCCTTCGGGACCGCGTACCAGCCCGAGTTGAGGAGGCCGAGCGCCGCGAGCAGGGCGAACTTCGGAGCGAGCCCCGGCACAAGGAGGAACGCCGGGTACGCGCCGAGCGAAAGCAGCGCCGTGGCACGAATGATGCGCTCGCCGGCCGTCCGGTGCAGCATCGGCAGCAGGAGCCAGTCCCCCGCCAGCCCGGCGCCCGTCCACACGGCGACGCCGAGCGCGGCGGTCGAGGCCGGCAGTCCCACCGCATCGTGGAGGTAGAGGGCGATGAAGCCGTGGAACCCGTCGAGCAGGAGGTCGGCTGCCTCGAGCAGCAGGAGCAGGCGCAGCACCTCGCGCCGGCGCACCGCCGCGAGCGCCTCCCGGACAGCCTTGCGAAGCGGCGGCGCCGTCCCGGGCCGGGGGCTCGGAAAGCGCAGCGCTGCGAGCGTGAGCGGCAGGGCCGCGGCGGCGAGGGCCGCGACAGCGCCCCTCCAGCCGACTCCGACGTAGACGGCGACCACCAGCAGGAGCGGACCTCCGACGTAGCCGAACGAGCCGGCTAGCGTCCACCGGGCCATGTTGCGAACGCGCTGCGCGGGGTCGGCGTCCATCAGGGTCGCCTGCGCGAGCGAGACGAAGGCGCCCGTGGCCGGGTTCCCGAGCACGAGCGCGGCAAGGAGGAGCCAGAAACCGCCCGCCGCGGCGGTCATGGCCGCGGATACCGCGAAGCCGATGCCGCCGACGACGATGAGGAGACGGCGCCGCGCAGTGTCGCCGGCCACGCCGAGGAGCGGGTCGAGCGCGCTCCCGACGAACCCGGGAACAGCGAGCACGAGCCCGATCTCCGGGTAGCTCAGTCCGAGGTCGTGCCGGATCGACGGCCAGGCGGCCGCACGGGTCCCGCCGACGAGCTCGTCGAGCAGCTCGATCGCGAGCAGCGCCGCGACGAAAGTCGGGGCGCTACGCCGGGAGGATCAGGGTCTACCGCGAATCGACATGCCCGAATTCTGACGGATCCTCCGTCGGGTGTCGAACCCGCACCCCGTCCTCTTCGGACACGTCCGGAACCTGGTTCCGGACGTGTCCCGACCAGACGTGATTCTGCGATGCACCCCATCCCGGACAGGCGAGCGCAAACGCT
The DNA here is from genome assembly GCA_035273125.1 of Gaiellaceae bacterium. Classification (GTDB taxonomy): domain Bacteria; phylum Actinomycetota; class Thermoleophilia; order Gaiellales; family Gaiellaceae; genus Palsa-739. The sequence goes on along the minus strand of DATEPQ010000182.1, from coordinate 9,032 downwards.
CTCCCTCTCTCAGGCTCGGCATCCAGCCCTGCTCCTGAGAGCCCCGTCCTCAACAGACACGGCCGGAACCAGGTTCCGGCCCTGTGGGTTTTGGTCATGTCGTTTCGGCCACCGCTTTCCACGGCCCGCGAAATCGCGAATTGGAGACGGGTAGTTGGGTAAGAGGGACCGTCGTCCACCGCAAGGAGGATCGCATGCCCAGCAAGAGCGCGAACGTCAAGAACGAGAAGCAGTACGAGAAGCTCAAGGACAAGGGGATGTCGAAGGAGCGCGCCGCGAAGATCGCGAACTCGCCGGGCGCCTCGAGCCGCGGCGGCAAGAAGTCGGGCTCGTCCTCGTCCTCGAAGAGCAACTCGAGCCAGGGCGGGACGACCGCTCAGAAGAAAGCCGCAGGCCGCAAGGGTGGCAAGGCAACCGCGAGCAAGAGTTAGGCGGGGAGAACAAGGGCGCCTCGTGACGAGGCGCCCTTGGCACTCGATCTAGCCGACGGGAACGACGTTCCGCGCCTCGGGGCCCTTCTGCCCCTCGGCCGGCTCGAACTCGACCCGCGCGCCCTCGGCGAGCGACTTGAAGCCTTCGGAGGCGATCGCGCTGAAGTGGACGAAAACGTCCTTGCCGCCCTCGTCCGGGGTGATGAAGCCGTACCCCTTCGCGTCGTTGAACCACTTCACAGTTCCGGTTGCCATATCTGAAACACCTCCCTCCGCAGAGTTCTGAACGGACAGGAGGCGCGAACGACGCGCGACCGGTACTCGCTCTAGTGCTAGTGCTCGGCGCACCGTAGCGGAGAATCACTCCTCGATGCAGCTTCTGGCCGCCCCCGACAAGTTCCGCGGCACACTTTCGGCACGCGAAGCGGCGGCCGCGATCGCCGCGGGGGCCCACCGCGCCGGCTGGACGGCGGCCGAGCTTCCGCTCGCGGACGGCGGCGAGGGGACGCTAGAGATCCTCGGCGGCGGGAACCGGCGGACGCTCGTGACAGGGCCGCTCGGCGCGCCGGTGGAAGCAGCATGGCGGCTCGAGGAGGACGGCACGGCGCTGATCGAGGCGGCGCAGGCATGCGGGCTGACGCTCGCCGGCGGACGGGAAGGGAACGACCCACTGCGCGCGACCAGCCGCGGCCTCGGGGAGCTCATCGCAGCCGCGATCGACGAGGGCGCCGAGCGGATCGTCGTGGCCGTCGGCGGCGTCGCCTCGACCGACGGCGGCGTCGGCGCGACCGAGGCCGTACCGCAGCCATTGCCCGTCCCCCTCCAGGTCGCGTGCGACGTGGATGCGCGCTTCCTCGACGCCGCCGACGTGTTCGCGCCGCAGAAGGGAGCGACCGCGGACCAGGTGCAGATCCTGCGCGAGCGGCTCGCGAAGCTCGTCGTCCCCGACCTGCCCGGCGCCGGCGCGGCGGGAGGGCTCGCCGGAGGGCTCGCGGCGATCGGCGCGCACCTCGTCCCCGGCTTCGACCTCGTGGCCGAGCGGGTCGGGCTCGAGGAGCGGCTCGCAGCGGCAGATCTCGTCGTCACGGGCGAGGGACTGGTCGACGCGACGTCCACGACCGGCAAGGTCGTGGGCCGCGTGCTCGAACGTGCCGAGGCCGCGGGAATCGAGGCGCTGGTGGTCGCGGGAGACGTCGCGCCGGAGAGCCCGATCGACGCGCTCTCGCTCGTCGGGAGCTACGGTCCCGAGCGAGCGCTCTCCGAGCCGGCGCAGTGCTTGATGGAACTCGTCGAAACAGCACTAGCGACCGCCCGAAACGGACCCTAAGCTGCAGGCCCGTAATGCCGAAGCCAGTCGCCAACGCACCGCACATCGCCTACCGCCCGGGCCTGGACGGTCTGCGCGCGCTCGCGGTCGGGGCGGTCTTCCTCTACCACGCGCGGATCGACTGGCTGCCCGGCGGCTTCCTCGGCGTCGACCTCTTCTTCGTCCTCAGCGGCTACCTCATCACGTCGCTGCTGCTCGTGGAGTGGGAGGCCCGCAACCGGATCGACCTGCGCCGCTTCTGGCTGCGCCGCGCGCGACGCCTCCTCCCCGCGCTCGTGGTGGTCGTGCTCGGCGCGCTCGTCCTCGCCTCGATCTTCGCCCGCCAGGACCTCGCCCACACGCGCAGCGACGCGGTCAGCTCGCTCCTCTACTACACGAACTGGCACGAGATCATCGCGAACCACTCGTACTTCAACCTCAGGGGCAACCCCTCGCTGCTGCAGCACACGTGGTCGCTCGCGATCGAGGAGCAGTTCTACATCGTCTGGCCGCTGCTGCTCGTGCCGGGGCTGGTACTCGTGGGCCGCAAGCGGCTGCCGCTGCCAGTCATCGTCGGCATCGCGGCCTCGGCCGCCTTGATGTGGATCCTCTACGACCAGAACGATCCCACCCGCGTCTGGAACGGGACCGACACGCGCGCCTTCCTGCTCTTGATGGGGATCCTGCTCGCGCTGGTCTGGCCGTACGTCGAGCGGCTCCGGCGTGCGGTGCCCGCACTCGAGTTGTTCGGCGTCGCGGCGCTCGTCGGAAGCGTCCTGCTCTTCCGCGGGCTGCACGAGTACGACCCGACGCTCTGGCAGGGCGGCGACCTCGCCGCCGCCTTCTGCTTCGTCGTCCTGATCGCCGCCGTCGCGCATCCCGGCACCGGGCTCGGCCAGGCGCTCGGAGTGGCACCGCTGCGCTGGATCGGCGAGCGCAGCTACGGCATGTACCTCTGGCACTGGCCGATCGTCGTGCTCGTCGCGGGCGTGAACGGACGACCGAGCCCGGGCGTCGTGGTCGGGGAGGCCGCCCTCGTCGTCGTGGCCGCCGCCCTCTCGTTCCGCTACGTCGAGGAGCCGATCCGGCGGGGCCGCCTGCAGCGTTGGCTGGCCCAGTACTCGCGGCGCTTCCGGCTCGAGGTGGTCGGCGCCGGCGCGCTCGTCATCGTCGCGGCCTTTGCGATCCTGTTCGTGACGCCGTCCTCGCTGAACCCGGTGGGGACCTACGTCGACGCGCCGAAGGCGAACGCCGGCACGCACCATCCGCACCCGAGCAAGCAGCCGGTGGTGGCGCCCACCGTCGACAAGCAGACGAAGCGCGCCGCCCTGCCGAAGGGCCGGATCCTCGCGCTCGGCGATTCCGTCATGCTCGGCTGCTCGTCCCAACTCAGGACGGCGCTTCACCACCACGTCAAGGTCGACGCGACCGTCGGCCGGCAGATCGAGGACACGGTCGACGACCTTCAGCGGCTGCGGCGGCAGCACAAGCTGACGAAGATCGTCGTGATCCAGGTCGGCAACAACGGGCCCCTCTGGTACCACGACCTGCTGCGGCTACGGCACGCGCTGCACGGAATCCCCCGCATCGTCGTCGTCAACGTCCGCAACGACACGAGCTGGCAGGACGAGTCGAATCACGCGCTCGCCAACTGGCTGCACGGCTGGCGGGCCGCGCACCTCGCCGACTGGTACGGCCACTCGACGACCAAGATGCTGCAGGACGGCACCCATCCCTGGCCGTACGGGTGCACGATCTACGCGCGCGTGATCGCCAACACGCTGCGCTCGACGTGACCACTCGGTAGTCCTCCGCCGGATGAACGCCGTCAAGGGCTCGGAGCCGCCGCCGCACATCGCCGACGTCATCGGTCGCCTCAGGACGATCGAGGCCGCGGCACCTCCCTCCGACGGCGTGGCCTGCTTCGCACGGCTCTACCGCGAGGTGACCGAGGGTGTCGCCGCCGAGCTGACCACCGAGGGCGTCGCCGACCCCCGCTTCGTCGAGACGCTCGACATCCAGTTCGCGAATCTCTTCTTCTCGGCGCTCGACTCGTACGGTCGGGATCCCGCCGGGACACCGTCGGCGTGGGTCCCGCTATTCGCCGAGCGTGCGCGAGGGGGCATCGCGCCGCTCCAGTTCGCACTGGCCGGGATGAACGCCCACATCAATCGCGATCTGCCCGTCGCTCTGGTTGCGACCTGCCGCGGGCTCGGTCTCGACCTCGGAGAGAGCTCGCCGCAGCACGCGGACTTCGAACGGGTGGACGCGCTGCTCGCGCAGGTCGAACGGCGCGTGAAGAGCTCGTACCTCACCGGCTGGCTGGCCTGGGCAGACCGGCTCGTCCACCGCTTCCGGCGGATCGACGACGTGGTTGCCATGTGGGACGTCGACCGCGCCCGGGACGCGGCGTGGACGAATGCCCAGGCGCTCTGGGCGCTCGGCGAGGGGTCGCCGCTCGCAGGGGACTACCTCCTCACGCTCGACCGGATGGTCGGATTCGCCAGTCGCGGGCTCCTCATTCCCGCCGACTCGTGGCTGCTCGAGCTCGGCCGCCGGCTGAAGTCACACCGGCTCGTCTGACGTGTCAGCCGACGGGCTCGGTGGCTGCGGCGTGCTCCTCCTGCGCCGACCGCGTGACGAGCAGCGCCAGCGCGGCGCCGACGGCGTAGCCGACGAGCACGGCGGCGATCGATCCCCCCAGGCCGGGCTTCTGGGTCATGTTCCAGACGACGCCGAAGACGATGCCGAGATTCGAGAACTCGACCACCCAGAGACCGGGATGGAGCGTCATCCGACGGGCCTCCGGGCCGAGGGTACCGGGGCCGTTCGCCTGGAGCGCGGCACCGAGCTTGTGGCCCGTGCGCTCGGCGATGCCCGCGCCCTGCAGCATCAACACAACGAGGGCTGCGATCCCGACCTCTACCCAGCCCGTGCTCATCGACCAGGGGAACGTGTCCTCCGTCGCCAGATAGAGCCCGGTGCCGAAGAGGCCGAGGATCGCAACCGGGAACAGCTTCCCGACCTTGCCGGCCAGCATCCCCCACGGCGCAGCCTGCTCGACCGTGCGAGCGGCGCGGAGCTGGAAGAGGCAGGTGAGGAGTACCGAACCGGCGCCGATGCCGACGAAGAGCGAGAGCAGGTGGACGTAGAGGACGTAGTGGTACGTGTTCAAAACTTCCCCCTAACGGGTCGAGACGCCAGCTTCGACACGAGGCTAGGGGATCACGCGGACGGCTTCAAGCCCCATCTCACCTCCGTGCCCGACTCTTTCTCGAGGACGTCCTCCTCGATCACGAGCGGCAGGCGAGGGTCAGGACGGCGTCGTAGCGGCCGTCACGAGCACCGTTCGCTCCCGGCTCTTGGGGCTGCCGGGCTCGTAGTAGGGCGCGGCCCAGTTGGCGCTGCGACCGGCGAGCTGGAGGGGCTTGTCGTCGGTGGCCGTCTCCATCACGGCGCGGAACCGGTAGTGGTCGACGAGCTTGATCGCCTCGATCGCGTACTTCGTCGCGATGTCGCGGTCGGCGAAGCAGACGAGGTTGTCGCCGTTCTGATGCTCCCCGCCCTTGGCGAGGTTCGAGGAACCGCCGAACGCGAGCGGGTTGTCGCCGTTGAAGTCGGTGACGACGAACTTGTGGTGGATGACCTGTCCCGCCCCGCCGCTCCACTCCTCCTGGAACGGCGCCGGGACATGCTTCGAGAGGTACGAGAACGGGATGAACGTGCCGGGATCGCCCGACTTCTGCACGCGGAGGTCCCCGTCGAGCCGCTGGGTCGTGCCGAACGCGTACAGCTCCGGACGGGTCGGCAGCGCCTTGATCGCATCGAGCAGCTGTCCCCCGCCGCTGCCGATCTCCATGATCGCGAACAGGACCGAGCTCGTGGCGCCCGTGACCGCGTCGGCAACGCGCTGCAGCGAGACGTCGGGGTCGTGGTGCGGACTGAAGCAGACCGAGTAGCTGGGGAGACCGTCGTGGCCGCCGGCGTCGTGCCAGCTCGCGGCGAGCGGGCTGGACGCGTAGCCCTTCGGGTCGTCCCAGGACTGCTGGAACGCCTGCTCGTACAGCGCCGCCGTCGCGGGGTCGTCGAAGACGAAGATGTTGTTCGACTGGACGTAGAGCCCGCGGACGCTGAAGTTCGCGGAGCCGCTCAGCACCTTCAAAGCGGTGTCCCCGCGTTTCTGGATCATCACCTTGTCGTGCGAGAAGCGCTGGAAATGGCCGACTTTGACCTGCGCGCCCTGCTCGGCGAGCCAGGCGTGGGCTTTCGGCTCGAGCGCCTTGCTCCCGACGTGGGTGGCGGAGTCGTCGAGGTACATGCGCAGCCGTGAGCCGAGCTGCCCGAGCTGCTTGATCACGTCGGGCTCGTCGAGGTCGTAGGCGAAGACGTCCAGTGAGCGGGACTCGTCGGCGAGCGTTTCCGCGAGGAAGTCGAAGACGAGGCAGCGCGCGTGGAAGCCGAGCCAGTGGTACTGGTCCTGAAAGCTCGCCGTGTCGAAGTCGAACGTTGGCGGCGACGGCTCGATGGCCGCGTTGTGGAACTGCTCCGCGTAGGCCTGGGAGGAGACGTACCCGCGGGTGAACCCGAGCTGGAACGGCGCAGGCCCCGCGTGCATCAGGTCGACCTCGACCTCCGCGGACGGGCCGGCGGTGAGCGCGGTCTCGCTGCCCGGCTGGAACAGCATCGCGGTGGCCTTGTAGGTGAAGGTGCCCGGCTTCACGTCGGGCGGGAAGTGCACCCAGTGGAACTTCTGTAACGGCGCCTCGTCCGTGGGCGTGTACTTCCGCTGCTGGAGCTTCGTCGTGCCCGTGAGTGCCTGGCCGAAGTTCAGCCGGTTCAGGACCGGGAACGTCTTGCCGTCCGGGTCCGTGTACTCGACGGCGAAGCCGGCGAGGTCTGCCTGCCGGGACTCGTCCAGGTCGAAGGCGAGCAGAAGCGCGCCGTCGCCCCAGTAGGCACAGAAGGAGAACCCGTCTGCCTGCGCGGATGCCGCCATCTCAGGGCTGAGCGGGCGGTAGTCCCCTGCTGCGCAGCTCGCGGGCCGCGAGCGCGATCCCGATCTGCAGCTCGGTGAGCGGCGCCGCACCGCCGGTCGGGGCGCTGGTGAGAGCGGCCTTGACCTGCTCGGCCTTGCGGGTCGCGGCGTCCTCGACGAGGGCGTCCCGGCCGGGGGCGGGTCGCGGGGCCGCCTCGGTCAGCAGCTCGCCGAGATCGTCGGCGACCGCGGTGCGCTTGCCCATGTAGTGGGCGTGGCCCGAGTCGAGCCAGGCGAGCAGGCGCGGCAGGTGGGAGTGATGCTCCTCGAGGTCCGCCTCGCCGCAGAAGCGGAGCAGGATCGTCTTGATGATCGACGTGTGGTCGAAGACGGTGTGGGAGACGGAGCCGCGGGCGACCCAGGGCGAGACCACGAGCGCGGGAACGCGGACGCCGTATTGCCCGAAGAGCGCGGGATCGTCGTCCTCGGCCGGGGGCGGCGGTACGTGGTCGTGGAAGCCGCCGTGCTCGTCGTAGGTGATCACGAGCAGCGTCTTCTCCCAGAGCGGCCCGGACGCGAGCGCGTGGTAGACCGAGAGCACGAGCAGCTGCCCGTCGCGCACGTCCGACGGCGGGTGGTCGTCGTTCGAGTCGCCGCCGTAGAGGGTCGAGTCCTTGAAGTTGGGATCGATCCAGGAGACCGCCGGCAGCTTCCCGCGCGCCGCGTCCTCGAGGAAGCTCGAGCTCGCCTCGTCGATCAGGGGCAGCTCCTTCAGCCTCGTCTCCCACGACAGCTTCGTCTTGTCGACATACGCGAAGCGGTCCCAGTGCGAAAGCCAGTAGTGCTTGTCGACACAGCGCAGGGTGCCCGGGTCGTACGAGTACCAGCGCCAGGAGACGTCGTGCGCGTCGAGGTGCCGGACGAACGCGGGGAGGTCGTAGAACGGCGCCTGGCCGGAGGGCTTGTCGTCGCGGGTGCCGTCGGCGCGGCCGGCGATCGCGTAGAGCCGGTTGGGCCAGGTGGCGCCCGGAACGGAGCTGAACCAGCGGTCGCAGACGCAGAACTCGGCCGCCAGGTGGTCGTAGACGGGCAGGTCGGCGGCGTCGTAGTAGCCCATGACCAGCCCGGGGTCGTGGCCGGACACACCGCGCTGCGCCAGCTTGGCGGCGAAGCTGTCGACGAAGCCGCTCATCTCCCCGCCGGCGATCTGGACGCTCGTCGCCTCGCCCGAGTGGTCGGGATCCTCCGCCGGCTCGAACGCGGTCCGGTCGAGATGGTGGATCGGATAGGACCGGCCGCCATACTCGTTCGCCATCCCCGCCTGCAGCCCGTCGACGTCCGCCCGGCCGCCCTCGAGGCTGAGATAGCCGAGCATGTGGTCGAAGGAGCGGTTCTCCATCATCAGGACGACGACGTGCTCGATCTGCGCGAGGCTCATTTCGGCAGCACCGTCGCCTGCGCTTCCACGATGTCGCGGTAGAACGCCTCGCGAAGGTGCACTCCCAGCACCGCCGCCTGCGCCTTCGCACGGGCGAGCAGGCCGGCGCCGGTGACGCCGAAGAACCCGAGCACGGAAGCGGCCACGGCCGTGCCCGTGCGCGTGGTGTCCGAGCCGAGCGCGTAGCCCGCGGCCGCCATGAGCGCGATCCCGCCGAGGAGGAGAAAGGTCTCGAGCGGCAAGGTCTGGGCGACCCGGAGGGCCTGGCGAAAGGCCAGCTTCACCCCGAATCCCTTCGCGAACGAGATCGGATCGCGCGAGCCGAGGAGGACGTCACGCCAGTTATGGAGCTGGCCCCGGAGCGCGACGAGGGACGCCTCCGACCGGTTCCGCACCTGCCTGTCGCCGACGAGCGCACACCAACGGGTCAGGGGCCCGCGCACGGCGGAGCCGGTCAGCGGCGCGAATGCGCCTTCGAGCATCGCCAGGTAGGCGGCGAGCATCTGCTGGCGGCGCGGGCCGAGCAGGAACTCCCAGCTGCCCGGATGCGGCGGTGAGTCGGTCGACGCCAGAGTCGGCTTCGTGGTCGGCTCGGGAGCCTCGGGATCCAGCGCCCAGAACGCCTCGGCCAGGCCGCGTCCGAGCTGGTACGCGGCGAGCAGCTCGGCCGAGATGCCGAGCCCGTCCTGGATCTGCTCGTCCCAGTAGTAGATCGCCTCCGACGCCGCCTCTCACGCCTTAGCGACCTCGCTTCCCGCCGGGAACGCGTCGGGGCGCACGGGAGCCGTGCCCTTCTCGACGGCCTCGAGCTTCTGCTCGAGATCCATGGCGAGCGCCTTGATCGTCTCGGGAGGTGAATCGTTCCGCTGGGGGAGCGGCTGG
>DATEPQ010000181.1:0-15354 GCA_035273125.1 Gaiellaceae bacterium | reverse complement strand
GTACCCGCGGGTGGAAGGGTCACGCCGGCGCGCCTCGCTGCGGCGGCGGCTGCCGGCATCGCCGTCTTGTCCTGCCCGCGCCGTCCGCGCGTGGTCATCCTCGCCACCGGCAGCGAGCTCGTCGCTCCCGGCGACCCACTTGGTCCAGGGCAGATCTACGAGACGAACGGCCTCATGCTCGCCGCCTCGTTCGGGCCCTCCGGCGCCGAGGTGCTGCACGAGCCTGCGGTCGCCGACGACGAGACGGCGCTGCGGCAGGCGCTCGAGCGGGGACTGGCGGCAGACGTCCTTGTCACCTCGGGCGGCGTCTCCGTCGGTGAGCACGATCTCGTTCGGGCGGCCGAGCAGGAGCTCGGCGTCCGGGAGGTTTTCTGGCGCGTGTCGATCAAGCCCGGGAAGCCGGTGTCGTTCGGCGTCCGTGGCGACACGCTCGTCTTCGGGCTGCCCGGAAATCCCGTGTCGGCGCTCGTGGGGTGCGAGCTCTTCGTCAAGCCGGCGCTGCGCGCCCTGCAGGGTCTTGCGGAACCTCTTCCTCGGTTCGAGCCGGGGCGGCTCTTGACCGCTTTGCGCCGCAACGAAGAGCGCGACGAGTTCGTGCGCGCACGCTCGGGACTGGACGGCGACGCGCTCGTGCTCGAGCCGATCACAGGCCAGGAGTCGCACATGATCGTCCGCTCGTCGGCTGCGGATGCGCTCGTCCACATTCCACGTGGAAACGGCGAGCTCGCGGCCGGTTCGAGCGTGCGCTGGCTGCGCCTCGCTACTGGTTGACTGCGCGGCGCGCCTGGGCGTCGTGAGCCGTCGCGGCCCGGCGGCGCGGCGCGAATACCAGCGTGCGGATGAGTTCACGCAGCGGTCCGCGGCGCGGCCGCTCGCTCGGTGCTGGGTACGGCGCGTAACGACCCGCAGAAAGCGCGGCGAACTGGCCCGCGGCCGCGAGCCAGGCCAGGCCGATCACGTAGAGCGGCAGCGATGCGTAGCCGCCGGCGAAGAGCTTTGCGATGTACCACGGTGCGTCCCAGCCCAGCCCGTAGTGCGTGGCGAATGACCAGACGAGGTAGCCGGGGCCGAGAAACCCGGCCAGGAAGACGCTCGCCCGCAGAGCTGGGTGACGGCCCTGCACCTGCGGCAGCCAGAGCCACGCGTGGAGTGACGGGAGGACGAAGACGAGCGCGAAGGGATTCGTCGCGGCCACGAGCAGCCCGACGACGCCGAGCGCGAGCAGAGCGCCGCTGTGACCTGCGACTCGTTCCTCCGGCCGGATCGGCCGCCGCGGCAGGAGACGGCTGCGCGCAACGAGCCAGCCCGCTCCGGTGAGCAAAACCAGGGCCAGGAGCGCTCCGCCCGGCCACGAAACAGTGGTCAGGGGCGGCACCTGACCGCCGTCGCCGCCCCAGAGACCAAGGCCGCCGAAGATGAGGAAGATCGCACCGACCCACGCCCAGAAGCCCAGCCGGCTGCGATAGCTGCGCAGGGCGGGCGCGATGCGGATGCGCCGCCGCCGGCAGCGAGCAAAGAGATCGACCGCTGCCGCGAGGAACGGCAGCAGCATCGCGACGAGGACGATCTCGATCGCCCAGCCGCGGACCAGCCGCTGGCCGAGGAAGACGTAGCTCGTCGGGCCCTGCGCGAGCGAGACACCCTGCTCCATCGCGTCCACCGCGTCCTGCGCGGCGAGGCCGACGACGCCGAGGTGTCGGAGGTCGAGCTTCCCGGTTCGGCGTTCTCGTGTGTCGAGCGGGCGGGCGCCGGCGGTCGTGATCGTCACCGCGGGGATGCCGCGACTCACGAACGGAGCCTGTTCGTACGGATCGAAGGGGAATCCGAGGTTGACGAGCTGCTGCAGCCCGCTCGGGCGCGACGGCTCGACGTTGCCCTCCTTGGCGAGTGCCGCTCGCAGCGTCTCCACGAGCCCCGGCGACGGAGAGCGCGCGCTGTCGGCGCCGAGCACGAGCCGGGGGCCACCGTGCCCGCCGATCGAGTCGAGGTTGACGACCCCGATGATGTTCGCGTGGCCCGCCTGCTCCGCCGCGAAGTGCGCGGCACCGCGCGCGCCGCCCTCCGCGCCGTCGGTCGAGAGGAAGACGAGCGTGTACGGGAGCGCGATCCGCTGCGCGGGCGCGTTGGGGGCGTAGGAGCGAGCCAGCTCGATGAGCGCCGCGGTGCCCGAGGCATTGTCGTTCAGCCCGTCGCCGACGCCGCTGTCGTCGCGATGTGCCATGACGACGATCTCGGCCGGGTTGAGGCCGGTTCCCGGCTTCTCGGTCACGAGGTTGACGAGCGGTGTGCGGCGGCCGTCGATAGTGGCCGTGAAGCGGTCGCTTCGCACATCGAAGCCGTACGGCTCGAGCTGCCGGTGAAACCAGGCGGCCGCGCCCTTCGCGTCCGCCGAGCCGGGACGGCGGTCCGGGTAGTTCGCGGCGAGGTCGGAGGCGATCGCTGCGGCAGTCCTCGCGTCGAACGCCGGCGGCAGGTCCTGGAAGTGCAGCGCCGGAGGCTGGGCGACGCTGAATGCGAGGAGGAGCAGCGGCAGGCCCACGAGCAGCCAGGTACCGCGGTAGAGGCGGGCGTTGATCGGACGCTCGAGCGATCCCGGCCGCGACCGGCGGCGCTCGGGCACGGGCGAGGCGGCCGTCACCCCTCCCAGTCTAGGGGCTGGGTGCGGGCGCCTCGTTTTCCCGTGGAAACGACGGGTTAGCTCCTCCGCGCGCCGGGTAGGGGCGAGACCAGCGGGTAAACAGCGAGGCCCGCGGGGCGGAGCGTCGAACGGTAGTGGTAGGAATCGGCGGGTTTAGGCTTTCGAATCTCCGGGAAAACGCAAGAGAGGTGAGATGGGCGAGGCGGCACTGATCGAGGCGGAAGGCCCGACGCTCGAGGGGATGCGGAGCGTTCGGCTCCGTGTGCCTGCGCGTGCGGAGTACATCGCGCTCGCTCGGCTCGCGCTCAGCGGCCTCGCGGCCCTGGTCGCGCTCCCCGACGAGCTGCTTGCCGATCTCAAGCTCGCACTGACCGAGGCCGTCTCGAACTCGGTCCGGCACGCGTACGCCGACGGCGCGGGATTCGTCTCGATCGCGTACGAGATCACCGGCGACGCCCTCGCCGTCGAGGTGGTCGACGACGGGAAAGGGTTCGACCCGGACCGGCCACCGCCGCTCGAGGGCGAGGAGCTGACGGAGGGCGGCCTCGGCATCGCGATCATCCGCACGATTGCGGACGAGTTCGAGCTGCACTCCCAGCCGGGCGTGCGTGGCTCGCGCCTGCGGTTCGTGAAGCGGCTGCGCCAGCCGGCCTGATCGTTGTCAACATCGACAACGACTCGGCGGAAGCTGCTCGTCGTCTTCAACCGCGCGCCGGTCTCGTACTCGCGTGACGCCGCCGGACGCCGCGTCGCGGGACGGGGAGGCGGCGGCGTGGTCACGGCTCTCGGCGGCCTGCTCGCCCATCACGACGTGACGTGGGTGGCGAGTGCCATGACGGAGGAGGATCGGGCGGTTGCGGCGGAGCAGGACGGCTCCTTCGTCGAGGAGACGGCCGACGGCGCCTCGTACCGGCTGCGGCTCGTTGCGCACGATGCCTCGGCCTACGACCGCTTCTACAACGTGCTGGCGAACCCGACTCTGTGGTTCCTGCAGCACTACATGTGGGGCCTGGGCTCGGCGCCCGACTTCGGCCCCGAGCTCCACGAAGCCTGGAGCGACGGGTACGTGCCCGTCAACGCGGCGCTGGCCGCGGCGGCGATCGAGGAGCTCGAGCGCGAGCCGGATGCGGCCGTTCTCTTTCACGACTATCACCTCTATCTCGCTCCACGGCTCGTGCGGGAAGCGCGACCGGAGGTCGTGACGTCGCACTTCCTCCACATCCCGTGGCCCGAGCCGGACTATTGGCACGCGCTTCCCCCGGAGCTGCGGGTGGCCGTGCACGAGGGACTGCTCGCGAACGACGTCGTCGGCTTTCACACCGAGCGGTGGCGGCGGGCGTTCCTGCTCTCGGCGGAGCGGCTGCTCGGGGCGCGGGTCGACCGAGAGGCGGGGATAGTGGAGCACAGCGGCCGCACGACGCATGTCGTCGCGCGCCCAATCAGCGTCGATGCCGCCGAGTTCGACCGGTTGCGCGACAACCCGGCCGTCGTCGAGCGGGAGCGCGCTCTCGTGGCGCGACGCCCGGAGCGGCTCGTATTGCGCGTCGACCGGACAGACCCGTCGAAGAACATCGTGCGCGGCTTTCGCGCCTTCGCCCTGTTGCTCGAGGGGCATCCCGAGCTGCACGGAAAGGTCGGCATGCTCGCGCTGCTGGCTCCGTCGCGGCAGGACATTCGCGAATACGCTGAGTACGTCCGTGCGGTGGAGGTTGCTGCCCGGGAGGTGAACGCTCGCTTCGGCCGCGACGACTGGCAGCCGGTCGAGCTGGACATCGCCGACGACTTCCTTCGCTCGGTCGCCGGCTACAAGCAGTTCGACGTGCTGCTCGCGAACCCCGTCTTCGACGGCCTCAACCTCGTGGCCAAGGAGGCGTTCCTCGTCAACGAGCGCGACGGAGTGCTCGTCCTCTCCGAAAACGCCGGTGTGCACGAGGAGCTCGGGGAGTGGGCGCTCACGGTGAATCCCATCGACGTCTCCGGCCAGGCGGAGGCGCTCTACGAGGCGCTCACGCTCGAGCCGGGCGAGCGGCGACGGCGGGCCGATGCGATCCGCACCCACGTGCGGGCGCACGGCATCCGGGAGTGGGTCGAGGCGCAGCTGGCCGACCTCGACGCCGTACGATCCTCCTGATGGACGACCTGTCGCACGTCGACGAGTCGGGCGCCGTCCGCATGGTCGACGTCGGCGCCAAGGAGCCGATGCGCCGCCGGGCCGTGGCGCGAGCGGAGGTGCAAATGGCCGCCGCGACGGCACGCATCCTGCGCGAACTCCCGAAGGGCGACGCTCTTGCGACTGCTCAGGTCGCCGGGATCATGGCCGCGAAGCGGACGAGCGAGCTCATCCCCCTCTGCCACCCGCTGCCGCTCACGCACGTCGACGTGCAGCTGGAGATCGGGGAGGAATCGGTCGAGATCGTCGCGTCGGCGGAGACGACTGCGCAGACCGGCGTCGAGATGGAGGCGCTCACGGCGGCTTCGGTGGCTGCGCTCACTGTCTACGACATGGCCAAGGCGGTCGACAAGGAGATGCGGATCGCCGACGTCGTCCTCGTTGAGAAGACGAAGGAGACGGTCGTCTGAGGGCCGCGGTGCTGACGGTGTCGGACGGAGTCGCGGCCGGGACGCGCGAGGATCGCAGCGGCGACGCGCTCGACGAGCTGTTGCGCGGCGAGGGCTACCAGGTTGAGCGGCGCGTCGTCCCGGACGAGCGGGACGAGATCGTCGCGGCCATCACCGAGCTCGCGGCCTCGGCCCGCCTCGTGGTCACCACCGGCGGGACCGGGCTCGCGCCGCGGGACGTCACCCCGGAGGCTACGCGCGACGTGCTCGAGCGGGAGGCTCCCGGCATCGCGCAGGCGCTCCGCGCGGACTCGATCGCGAAGACGCCGCACGGTCTCCTGTCGCGCGGCACCGCCGGCGTCATCGGCTCGACGCTCGTCGTCAACCTGCCCGGCTCGACCGGCGGCTGCCGCGACGGATTCGCCGTCCTCCGCCCGGCGCTCGAGCATGCCCTCGAGTTGCTCGCCGACGCTCCCACCGCGCACGAGCAGACGTGACGGCCACGCCGGCACCGCTGCCCGCGCGGTTCGCGCGGCTCGTCAAGATCGAGCACACCGTCTTCGCGCTGCCGTTCGCCTACGTCGGCGCCTTCCTCGCGGTCGACGGCACGCCGACCGGACACGACCTGCTCTGGATCACGCTCGCGATGGTGGGGGCCCGCTCCCTCGCGATGGCGCTCAACCGTCTCATCGACGCGGGGATCGACGCGCGGAACCCGCGTACCGCCGGCCGCGAGATCCCGAGCGGGCAGCTCTCGGCGGTCCAGGTGGTCGTTTTCTGCACCGCGTCGCTCGCGCTGTTCCTGGTGGCCGTCTGGCAGCTCGACCCGCTCGTGCGCTGGCTCTGGCCGATCCCGGTCGCGGGCTTCGTCGTCTATCCGTATCTCAAACGGTTCACATGGCTGTGCCACCTGTGGCTCGGCGCGGTCGACGGCCTCGCGCCCGTCGGCGCGTGGGTGGCGATCACGGGCAAGTTGCCGTGGCAGGCGTGGCTGCTCGGCGCCGCCGTCGCCCTCTGGGTCGCAGGGTTCGACTGCTTCTACGCCCTCTTCGACGAGGAGATCGACCGGCGACAGGGACTGCACTCCATCGTCACCCGGTTCGGCGTGCGGGGAGCGTTCCTCGGCGCCCGGCTCTCGCACGCTGCCACCATCGCCTTCCTCGTCGCGGCCGGGCTCGGCCTTCCGGTCGGCGTCCTCTACTGGCTTGGAGTCGCCGCCGTCGCGCTGCTCCTGGGGTACGAGCACTCCCTGGTCGGTCCCGGTGACCTGCGGCGGCTCGACACGGCGTTCTTCACGATGAACGGCGTGATCAGCGTGGTCTTCGCCGTCTTCGTCGTCGTCGACGCGGTCGGCTGACGACCCGCTGGGGCGCCGTGCGCACGGCGCCCCCTCGGGATCCTTCTCGCTAGCTCTGCGGCCAGTGTGGGGGATGGCACCAGCGGCCCGAGCGGATGAAGCCCGCTCCGGCCGTGCTGCCCCCGATCGAGCCTGCCGAGAAGCCTGTGTTCGGGTTGAAGTCGCTACCGAGCGAGGCCACGATGTGACCCCAGTGGTGCCGGACGAAACCGCGTGCGATGCCGGATGCCTTGCCGTTCGCGAGCGCGGCGTTCAGCGTGCCGTGGGCCCGGGTGCCGGCGCCCCTGATGTGGAAGACGCCATAGAGGTGGCCGACGCCGTTCGTGGTGTCCACGAGGCTCCACGCCCGGATCCGGAGCGCGCCGGCGAGCCGCGGATCCGAACTCGTCGCCGTCCCGGTGTACACCGCCCTCGTCGCCTGGAACGTGTCCCCTCCCGTGACCGAGCACGTGACCTGGTACTTGGTCGACACATTGGCTGCGCTGAAGGTCGCGCTCGCCCCCTGCACGGACGGCGCCCCGCGATGTGCCCCGGCTACGCCGACGGCCATGAGCGCCGCGGCCACGAACAGTCCCAGCAGCGCGAGTCGTTTCCTTGTCATGGTTTGTTCCCCTCCTGGTCGCGGTGATCTCTGGCCGTAGCCGGAATAGAGCCGCATCCGTGCACGGCTTTCGGCAAGGGAGGCGTAAAACGGCGGTAAATCGCCGCGGGCAACCTATGCTGGCCGGATGCTCACGGCTCGCAGGCTCGGCAAGCGGTACGGGGAGAAGCGCGTTCTGCGGGGGATCGAGCTCGCGCTGCCACGCGACGGCTTCGTCGTCGTCACCGGCCCGAACGGCGCCGGCAAGACGACGCTGCTGCGGATCTGCGCCGGTCTCGCGCAGCCGACCGAAGGGACGATCGAGCGAGACGCGGCCCGGGAACAGGTCGGGTATCTCGGGCACGAGCCCCTCGTCTATCGGGAGCTGACCGCGCTCGAGAACCTCGAGCTCTACGGGCGCCTGTATCGCGTGCCGGAGCGCCGTGAGCGGATCGGCATGCTCCTCGAGCGCTTCGGGCTCTGGGAGGCGCGGCACGACCGGGTCGCCTCGTACTCGCGCGGCATGACGCAGCGGCTCGCGCTCTGCCGGGTGCTGCTGCACGAGCCGCGGCTGCTCGTGCTCGACGAGCCGTACAGCGCGCTGGACGAGGCAGGCGCCGAGCTGCTCGACGCGCAACTCGCCGAGCTTCGCGGGGAGCGCGCCTGTCTGGTCGCCACCCACGATCCGGCGCGGATCGAGCCGCTCGCGAGCGGGGCGCTGGCCCTCTCGGCATGACCTACGTGCGCGATGTCGGCGCGCTGGCGCGCAAGGATCTCCTGCTCGAGCTGCGGGCCCGGGACACGCTGCCGGCCATGCTCCTCTTCGTCGCCGCGATCTTCGTCGTCTTCCACTTCGCGCTGCCCGGCACGCCGTCGAAGCTGGAGACGACCGGCTTCCTCTGGGTGGCGATCCTGTTCACCGCGCTGCTCGGGCTCGGCCGTGCGTTCGTGCCGGAACGCGAGCAGCGGATGATGGACGGGCTCGTTCTGGCGCCCTGCGACCGGAGTGCGATCTGGCTCGCGAAGTCCCTGGCCACGCTCGCGTTCCTCGCCGCGGCGGAGGTCGTGGCGCTGCCGCTCTACGCGCTCTTCTTCCACGGGCTCGACGGCGCCACGGTGGCCGCGGTCATCCTGGCCGACCTCGGGATCTGCGCCGTGGGCACCTTCCTCGGCGCGATGGCCGTCGTGACGCGGGCCCGCGATCTGCTGTTGCCGCTGCTGTTCCTGCCTCTCGCCATGCCGATCGTGGTGGGAGCGGTCGGCGCGAGCGTCGTCGACTCGCCGGGCCGCTACCTCGGCTTCCTCGCCCTCTACGACCTCCTCTTCGCGGTCGTCTGCTGGGCGTCGTTCGAGTATGTCGTCGCCGAGTAGCCCGCCTGCTGCGACAATTCCCGCCGTGGGTCGCACGCGGATCCCTCTGCCGGCGCTCGCCGTGAGTTCGGTCGTGTTCGTCACGACGGCGCTCGCCTTCGTGTTCTTCGTGGCACCGAACGACCAGAGCCTCGGCTTCGCGCAGCGGATCTTCTACTTCCACGTCTCGATTGCGTTCGCGGCGTACGCGTGCTTCATCTGCGGCGCCTGGCAGGCGCTCCGCCACCTCTGGAAGCGCGATCCGCGCGCCGATCTCGCGAGCTACGTCTGCGTCCACCAGGGGTTGATCTTCGGGACGATGGTGTTGATCACCGGCTCGATCTGGGCGAAGGTGGCGTGGGGGCGCTGGTGGATCTGGAGCGAGGACGAGCTCGTCCTCTTCCTCGTCCTCTACCTCTTCTACTGCGCCTATTTCATGCTCCGTTTCTCGATCGATCCCGGCCCGCAGCGGGCGAACCTGAGCGCGGTCTACGCGCTGTTCGGCGTCGTCCTCATCCCCGTCAGCTTCTCCGCGATCCGGCTTGCGAAGGCGTACTTCCATCCGCAGGTCTTCACGTTGCACGGCCCGAACTTCGGCGGCTGGATCCTCGTCACGTACTGCATCGCGCAGGTGGCGATGCTCCTCCTCGCCTACACGCTGTACCGGCTCGAGATCGGCGGGAAGCGGCTCGACGTGCGGCTGCGCCGCCTGAGGGAGGCGGCCGCGTGAGCACGGCAGAGAAATACGTCACCGCCGCGTACTGCGTCGTGTTCGCGCTCGTACTCGTCTACGTCCTCATCCTCGCGCTGAAGCTGCAGCGGCTCGAGCGTGAGGTGGACGAGCTCGCCGGCCGGGCGCCCGACGAGGACGCGGAGCAGGCGCCGCAGGAGCCCGCACGCGTTGGCTGAGCTCCTCTTCTGGCCGGCGCTCCTGCTCTACGGCGAGGCGGCTGTCGGTTACCTCGGCGACGTGCGACGGCCCGGCCGCGCGGGTCGTGCCGCAACGTGGGGCGTCCGGCTCGGGTGGCTGGCGCAGACCGCGCTGCTCGCCGTGCAGGCGACGCGCGACGACGGCTTCCCGTGGGGCACGTGGGCCTCCTCGCTCTCTCTCTTCGTCTGGCTCGTGGTCTCGGCCTACCTCATCTGGGGCTGCCGCCGGCCGTACCGGCTGCTCGGCCTCGTCGTCATGCCGCTGGCGGTGGCGCTGCTCGTCGTCGCGCGCGCCGGCGGCGGGACGGGACTCGGGGGCGCCAGCCACTACTCGAATCTCTTCCTCGTCGTGCACGTCGGGCTCGTACTGGCCGCCTTCGCCGGGCTCACGCTCGCGGCCGCGCTGTCCGGGCTCTACGTCTGGCAGGAGCGGCGGCTGAGGACGCGTCCCGCAACGATCCTGCGCAGGCAGATGCCCGCACTCGCGACGCTCGACTCCCTCGCCCTGCGGACGGTCGCGTGGTCGGTACCGCTGCTGACGCTCGGCGCTGCCGTCGGGCTCGTGCGTCTGGTCGCCCGCGGCGACCGGCTCGACGCCCTCATTGCGGTGACTGCCGTGACCTGGCTCGTCTGGTGCGGCTACCTCGGGCTCCGTCTCGCCGGCGGTTGGACGGGACGCCGCGCCGCGTACGTCGCCCTTGCCGGCTTCGCCCTCGTCGTCGTCGTCCGGCTCGCCCTCCCCGCAACCCATTTCGCGTGATGCGCCTCGTCCTCGTCGGCACCTCTCACCACCACGCGCCGGTCGAGCTACGCGAGCAGGTGGCGCTCGACCGCGACGACGCGCAGGCGCTCGCCGTCCGGCTGGCCGCGGAGGGGCGCGAGGCAGCGTGCCTCTCGACCTGCAACCGCACCGAGCTCTACCTCGCTGCCGAGGACGCGGAGCAGGCCGAGGCCGATGCGGTCGCCGCGCTCGCGTCGCTCGGCCCGGAGGTCGAGCCGGCGCTCTACCGGCTCCAGGACCGCGCCGCGGCGCACCACCTCTTCCGCGTCGCCGCGGGCCTGGACTCGCTCGTGCCGGGCGAGGGGGAGATCCTCGGGCAGGTGCGGGCCGCGCACGAGCTCGGGACGACCGGGCCGGTGCTCGACCGCGTCTTCCGGCAGGCGCTCCATGCCGGCCGGAAGGTGCGGACCGAGACCGCGATCGGCCAGAGCCCCGCCTCCGTGTCGGCCGCCGCCGCCGCGCTCGCCGAGCAGGTCTTCGGCAGCCTCGAGGGCCGCTCGATCCTCCTGCTCGGCGCGGGCAAGGTGAGTGAGCAGGCCGCGCGCAACCTCCGCAGCCGCGGCGCCCGGATCGCGCTCGTCGCGAACAGCAAGACCGAGCGCGAGCGGGTCGGCGAGGAGCTCGCGCACGTCGACGTCGTGATCGCCTCGACCAACGCGGCCGGCCTCGTGCTCGAGGCGCCGACCGTGGCAGAGGTGCTGCGAAGCCGGAAAGGCCGGCGGCTCCTCCTTATCGACCTCGCAGTGCCGCGTGATCTCGACTCCGCGATCGGCGATCTCGACGGCTGCTACCTCTACGACATCGACGACCTCGAGGCGATCGTGGTCGAGACGCTCTCGCTGCGCCGACGCGAGGCGGAGCGGGCCGAGCAGATCGTCGCGACCGAGGCAGAGAAGTTCCACGAGTGGCACGCGTCGCTCGACGTCGTGCCGGCGATCGCGTCGCTGCGGGCGCGCGCCGAGGAGATCCGCGAGGCCGAGCTGCAGAAGGCGGAGGCGCTGCTCGGACGGCTCGACGAGAGCCAGCGCCGCGCCGTCGAGGCGGTCACCGCCCAGATCGTCAACAAGCTCCTCCATCAGCCGACCGTGCGCATGAAGCAGGCAGCCGTGTCGGCCGACGGGGTCCTCTATGCTGAGGCCGTGCGGCACCTCTTCGGTCTCGGCGAGGACGAGCGCTGAACGTCAAGCCCGCGACGGGGCGTCCTCTGCCGCTCCAGGTGCCGACGGCCTTCATCCGAGTCCGGCCGCGCGGTGTCGGTTGTGCTTTGCCCGTGCGGAAGCGACTGGACTCGGCCCCCAAGTGCTGTGCTCGTCCGCGTCGGCAGCCGCGGCAGTAGGCTCGCGCTCACCCAGGCCGAGCGCGCCGTCTCCTCGTTGCGCGCGCCCGGCGTCGAGCTCGTGCTCGTGCCCATCACGACGGCGGGCGACCGCGACCGGTCACGTCCGTTCGGCGAGATCGGCTCGCGCGGCGTGTTCGTCAAGGAGCTCGAGGAGGCGCTGCTCGAGCGGCGGATCGATGTCGCCGTCCACTCCGCGAAGGACCTGACCGCGGCCGACCCGGAGGGGCTCGTGGTCGGCGCGTATTTGCGCCGGGAGGATCCGCGCGACGCGCTCTGCGGTGCCGCGGTGGTACGACCTGGGATGCGGATCGGCACCGCGTCGGTGCGGCGGAAGGCGCAGCTGCTGGCGCTCGAGCCGACGCTCTCGATCGAGCCGTTGCGCGGCAACATCGACACGCGGTTGCGGAAGCGCGGCGAGCGTGGCCTCGATGCGATCGTGCTCGCGGCGTGCGGGCTCGACCGGCTCGGGCTCGGCCACGAGATCGGACACCGGTTCGAGTCCGAGACGATGCTGCCGGAGGCGGGGCAGGGCGCGCTCGCCCTCCAGGTGCGTGCCGGCGAGGAGCACCTCGTCGCGGCCGCGGACGACAGCGGGACCCGCACGTGTGTGGAGGCGGAGCGGGCGGTCGTGGCGGCGGTCGGCGGCGGTTGCCTCGCGCCGGTCGCGGCGCATCACGACGGCTCGACCCTCACGGGCCTCGTCGCCGCAGAGGACGGATCCTGGATCGAGCGGCGCACTGGGGAGGATCCGGCCGCGCTCGGGGCGGAGCTGACCGATGCGAGTGCTCGTCACCCGTGAAGAGATCGTCGCCCGGGTCGAGTCGCTCGGGCACGACGCGGTCTTCTGCCCGCTGATCCGCGTCGAGCCGCTCGGCGACGAGCCGGTGGACGCGTCCGCCTACGACTGGCTCGTGGTCACCAGCCGCAACGGGGCGCACGAGCTCGGGCGGCGCGGCGTCACCGCCAACCGCATCGCGGCCATCGGGCCGGCCACTGCCGCCGCGCTGCGCTCCCACGGGCTTCGTGTCGATCTGGTCGCCGCGACCCACACGCAGGAGGGCCTGCGCGACGAGCTGCCGGAGGGATCGCGGCTCCTCGCCGCCGCCGAGGGAGCGCGGCGGGACGTGCTGGAGGCCGACTTCCTGCCGCTCTACCGGACGGTCGAGCTCCGGCCGGACGTTCCGGACGCGGATCTCGCGCTGCTCATGTCCGGCTCGGCCGCCCGTGCGCTCGCCGCGACCGGCGCGCGCGTGCCCGTGATCGCGATCGGCCCTCAGACCGCGGCCGAGGCGCGGACGGTCGGCCTCGAAGTCGCCGCCGTCGCCGCCACTCACGACCTCGACGGGCTCGTCGAGGCATTACGTTCCCGCTCGTGATCATCACCTTCCTGACCGACTTCGGACTGCAGGACGACTTCGTGGGCACCTGTCACGGCGTCATCGCGAAGATCGCACCGGACGCGCGTGTGCTCGACGTCACGCACGGGGTGCGCCCCGGCCATGTCCTCCAGGGCGCGCTCGTCCTCGCGAACACGCTTCCCTACATGCCGGCCGGAATCCATCTCGCCGTGGTGGATCCGGGTGTCGGGAGCAGCCGTCGAGCCCTCGCGCTGCGCGACGAGGAAGGCCGACTCCACGTTGGCCCCGACAACGGGCTCCTCCTGCCGGCCGCCGATCGCTTCGGCGGGGTGGCGCAGGCCCACGAGCTCGCGAACGCGGAGTACTCGTTGCAACCGGTGTCGCGCACGTTCCACGGCCGGGACCTCTTCTCGCCGGCCGCGGCACATCTGGCCGCGGGAGTGGCCCTCGAGGAGCTCGGCCCGCCGGTCGATCCGGACCAGCTCGTGCGCCTCGAGCTCCCGCAGCCGGAGGTCGGCCAGAACCGCATCCGCGCCGTCGCCCTCGTGGTCGACCGTTTCGGCAACATCGCACTCAACCTGCAACGCGAGCAACTCGACCAGGCGGAGCTCGCTCCCGGCACCCGGGTCGAGCTCACCTGCCACGGCGAGCGGTTCTACGCCGTCTTCGCCCGGACCTTCGCGGATGCACCGCGCGGCTCGCTGATCCTCTACGAGGACAGCTACGGCAGCCTCGCGCTCGCCGTCTCGCGAGGGAGCGCCGCGCTGCTCCTCCGCCTCGAGGAGGGCGGCGAGATCGTCCTCGACCTCGCGCACCGGTGATCGACGCCCAGCGCTTCGCCCGCCTCGTCACGGACGCCGTCGTGCGGCGGCCGCTCCTCTGGAGGCTCTTCCGCGCCCCCCTGCGCAAGATGTTCGACGGGCTCGCGCCGACCTGGCAAACGCGGATCGGCCCGCATCACCTCGGGGCACTCGAGCTCGCGCTCGGGGAGCTCCCGCCGCCGCGCCGCATCCTCGATCTCGGCACCGGAACCGGCGTTGTCGCCCTGGCGCTCGCCGAGCGCTACCCGGAGGCCGAGGTCGTGGGCGTCGACCTCAGCCCCGCGATGATCGAGGAGGCTCGGAGCAAGGTCCCGCCCGAGCTCGGCAGCCGCCTCCGCTTCGAGGTGGGCGACGCGTCGGCGCTCAGGTGCCACGACGGCGAGTTCGACCTCGTCGTGCTCTCGAACATGATTCCCTTCGCCGACGAGCTGGGCCGCGTGACCGCTCCGGGCGGCACGCTCGTGCTCTCGTTCTCGAGGGGCGCCGAGACTCCGATCTACGTCGCTCCCGACGTTCTGCGCCGCGAGCTCGGCAGCCGCGGCTTCGCGGAATTTGCGGAGTTTTCGGCGGAGCCGGCCACGGCGCTCCGCGCGAAGAGGCAGTAAGGTCAGGGCAACGGTCGTCCGCGACACGGTCGCACCGGTCCGAACGACCCGAGGCCCCCGCAGACGCGCAAGCGTCCACGGGGGCCTCACTCTTTCCCGCTAGGCGAGATGCCCGCCGAACCAGCTGACGTGCTGCTGGAGCAGTGGGACGAGGAAGTAGAGGACGAACGCCGCGGTCACGATCCACATGAACGGGTGGATCCGCTTCCACTCGCGCCGCGCCGCGCAGATCACGGTGTACGTGATGAAGCCGAAGCCGATGCCGTTCGTGATCGAGTACGTGAACGGCATGACCATGATCGCGAGGGCCGCTGAGAGCCCGATCGCCAGATCGTGGAAGTCGATCCCGGCGATCTTCGTCTTCGCGCCCTCGGCTTCGCCCTCCATCTCCGTCAGGGTCGAGATCATCAGCCAGCCGACGACGACGAGCGCCGCGGCGGTCGCCTGCGCGGGGACCATCCCGATCAGCGGGGAGATGAACATGAACGGGAAGAAGAGGATCCCGGCCACGATCGCCACCCAGCCGGTCCGCCCGCCGGCAGCGACGCCCGATCCCGACTCGATGTAGGTCGTTGCCGACGACGCCGAGGCGGCGCCTCCCGCCATGGCAGCGAGACCATCGACGACGAGTGCCTTCTTGAACTTCGGGATGTTCCCGTCACCGTCGACGTACCCGGCCTGCTTGCCGACGCCGATCGCGGTTCCCGAGAAGTCGAAGAAGTCGCTCAGGAACAGGGAGAACACCCACACGAGCGACGCGACGACGCCGAGCTGTGTGGCCGAGAACGAGTGCAGGCTGATGTTTCCGACCAGGGAGAAGTCCGGCTTCGCGTAGAGGTGGTGCCAGCCGGGCCAGTAGGCCGGGCCCGACGTGCCGAACACGCGGTGATGATCCGAGAGGGAGTTGACGATCGTCGCGACGACGGTCGTGCCGATGATCCCGACGATCAGGTCGCCGCGGAAGCGGATCGCCCGCAGCGCGAACGTGAACACGATGCCGAAGATCGTGACGAAGATCGGCCAGGTGGTGAAGCTC
>DATEPQ010000180.1:0-12677 GCA_035273125.1 Gaiellaceae bacterium | reverse complement strand
TCCGGTGCAGCTCGAGGGTGAGCGCGCCGGCGTCGATCCGCGCCAGCTCGAACAGGTCGTCGACGAGTGTCGAGAGCGTCCGCACCTGCGCGCGCAGCGTCGGCAGGTAGTCCTCGGCGGACACGAGCCCGTCCTCGATCGCCTCGAGCATCGCCTGGAGGGACGCGATCGGGGCGCGGAGGTCGTGACTCGCCCACGCGACGAGCTCTCGCCGGGCGTCGAAGAGCTGCTCGAGCGCCGCGGCCATGGCATTGAAGGAACCGGCCAGCTCCGCGATCTCCCGGGGCCCGCCGGCCGGAGCCCGCGCCGACAGGTCGCCGGCGGCCAGCGATCGCGACGCTCCACCCACGCGGCGCAGCGAGCCGGTGATCGAGCGGGCGAGCACGAGCGCCGCGAAGACGGCGGCGGTCGCCGAGCCGGCGGCGACGGCGAGGATCTTCACGTCGGCGCCCATGTGGAACATGACCCAGCCCGAGAGCAGGACGGCGGCGAGCGGCACGCAGACCGCGATGAGTGCGAGCCCGGCGAGCTGGAGCGAGACCGTCGGCGCCCGCCGCAGCAGGACCGCGAGGACGAGCCCCGCGACGAGGCTGCCGGCCGCGACGACGAGGGCGAGCTGGATCACGGATCGAGGCGGTAGCCGACACCCCACACCGTGCGCAGGTGCCGAGGGCGGCTGGGGTCGGGCTCGATCTTCTCGCGCAGCCGGCGGACGTGGACCGTGACGGTGCCGGTGTCGACCGCCGCCTCGTAGCCCCAGACGCGGGACATCAGCTGGTCGCGGGAGAAGACGTGGCGGGGATGCGAGGCGAGGAACCAGAGCAGCTCGAACTCCTTCGCCGTGAGCTGGACGGGGGCGCCCGACCGCCGCGCCTCGCGGCTGAGGCCGTCGAGCTCGAGCTCGCCGAAGGCGATGGTCTCGATCGGCGCCGAGTTGCCGTTGCTCCGCCGCAGCACCGAGCGCACCCGCGCCGCGAGCTCTCGCGGAGAGAACGGCTTCGTCACGTAGTCGTCGGCGCCGAGCTCCAGCCCCACGATGCGGTCGGCTTCCTCGCCGCGGGCAGTGAGGAGGATCACGGGCAGGCTCGAGCGTCCCCGGATCCAGCGGCAGAGCGAGAGGCCGTCCGTCCCCGGGAGCATCACGTCGAGCACGACGAGGCTCGGCTTGCGCTGCTCGATGAGCTCCCTGGCGGCATCTCCGCTCGATGCAGTGAGCGTGCGGAAGCCGTCGCGCTCGAGGTAACGGACGACGACGTCACGCACGATCGGCTCGTCGTCGACGACGAGGACGGTCTGCGTCATCGCGTCAGTCCGGGCGCCACTTCGTGTGGTGCCGCGCCGCCCAGCCGGCATCGACGCTGCCGAGCGTCATCCCGCGGAGCGCGTGCCGCGTCGCCGGGTGGATCAGCGCGAGGTAGAGGTGCCCGACCAGGAGCGCGAGCGAGACGTACATCAGCCCATCGTGGAGGATCACGGTGCTCGCGAAGCGGTAGCGCGTGTCCTCCTCCCCGAACCAGAGCAGCAGGCCGGAGACGCCGAACAGGATCGTGAAGGCGGCGGTGAGGGTCGCATTGATCTTCTGTCCGGCGTTGAACCTGCCCTGCGGCCCGCCGCGGCCGCGCAGCCAGCGCAGGTCGTCGCCGTCGAAGCTGTCGAGCTCGCGCGCAGTGGCGAGCAGGCGGCGGCCCCCGAGCAGCACGACGCCGGCGAGTGCGCCGAGCCAGCCGACGCCGCCCCAGAAGTGGATGCCCTGGATCGTCTGCCGGCGCGAGACGACCATCGACAGGCTCGGGAGATAGAGGATCAGCCCCGTCACGAGGAGGAAGAAGAACCCGGCCGCGTTCACCCAGTGGAGCAGCCGCTCGACGGGGGAGAAGCGCTGGACGTAGCCGGGCTTCACGTCCCGTACCCGTTGGAGCGGCCGACCCAGGCGTTGCGGTCGTAGCCGAGGTCCTCCCAGTAGCCGTTGACGGCCCTCGGGACGACGTCGATTCCCGCCAGCCATTTGACGTTCTTGTAGCCGTACATCTCCGGGATGACCAGTCGCACCGGCGCGCCGTGCTCGCGCGCGAGCGGCTTCCCGTCCATCTCGTAGGCGAGCATCACGTCGCGGAGCGAAGCCTGCGGCATCGTCAGGTAGTCGACGTACGGCACCTCCAGCGAGACGAACCGGAGCGCGTGCCCGGAGGCCTGCGGCCGGGCGCGCTCGAGGACGTCGCCGAGCCGCACGCCGCCCCAGTGGACGTCCTGCACCGTCCAGCCGGTGACGCAGTGGAACGTCGAGACCTGCTGTACGTGCGGCAGCGCGCGCAGCTCGTCGTAGGTCAGCGAGACAGGATGCTCGACGAGGCCGCCGATCTTGAGCCGCCAGGTGGCCGGATCGAACTCCGGCATGTGGCCCGAGATCGTGTAGATGCGCCAGCCGCCGGTCGGCAGGATCGGCGCCACGGCAGACGCGACGGGCGAGACCACGCCGGTGACGTGATCCCAGGCCGCCTTGCCCCAGTACAGCGACGAGACGCCCCCCGCCACGGTGGCGAGGAACAGCCTCCGCCCGTAGCGGCGAGGCTCCTGCTCGGGGGCACCCGGCGCGTCCATCTACATGTGCGCCATGCCGGCGTGGAGCCTCCCGCGCAGCTCCCCCGGATGGCCCTTCGTCGCGACCCAGACCCAGTAGCGGCCGGGCCTCGTCTCGAGCAGCTGCAGGGACTTCTTCGGCACCATGGCGCAGCCCTGCGCACGGTACACGTGGCCCAGGCGGGCGACAATCATCCCGTGGCGGTCGCGGACAGTCGCGCCCGTGACGTGCATCACGTGCAGCTGGAACGTCCAGCAGAGCCGGTGCCCCTTCGGGTGCGCGGTCAGGTTCACGACCCCGGTCTCGCCCATGCCGGAGAGGTGGGCGCCGAACTCGGGGTGCATCGTCGCGCCGAGCGCGGCGGGCGCCACGGCGAGTGCAGCTGCGGCGACGGCCGCGACGGCCGGTCTCTTCGAGCCCATCAGTACTCCTTTCGGCGGCAGAACTCGGATGGTTTGAAGGATCGACGGCGAGAATTGCCGCGGGATGAGCGAGGGCTTACGGGTTCCTTAAATCGCTACTCGGGCGTCACGTAGGCCGCCGAGAGACCGCCGTCGACGACGAAGGTCGCCGCGTTCACGTAGCTCGACTCGTCGCTCGCGAGGAAGAGGGCCGCGTTGACGATCTCCCGCGGTTGCGCCATCCGGCCCATCGGCAGGTGGACGAGCCGCCGCTCGGCCGCGCCGGGCGTCTCGCCCCAGATCCGCAGCAGCAGCGGAGTCTCGACCGGACCCGGACAGAGCGCGTTGACGCGGATCCCCTGGCGGGCGAACTGGACGCCGAGCTCCTTGCTGAGCGAGAGCACGGCGCCTTTCGAGGCCGTGTACGAGATCTGGGAGGTGGCGGCGCCGACGAGCGCTACGAAGGAGGCGACGTTGATCACCGAGCCGCCGCCGCGGTCGAGAAGATGCGCGATGCCGTGCTTGCAGCAGAGGTAGACGCCGCGGGTGTTCACGGCCTGCACCCGCTCCCAGGCGTCGAGTCCCGTCTCCAGGATCGAGGCGTCGTCGGCGGGGGAGATGCCGGCGTTGTTGTAGAGGACGTCGATGCCGCCGAACCGTTTCGCCGTCGCGGCGTACATGTTCTCGACCGAGGCCTCGTCCGAGACGTCGACCTGCACGGCCAGGCCGCCGATCTCGCCGGCGACTTTCTCCGCTGCCCCGCCGTCGACGTCGGCGACGACGACCTGCGCGCCCTCCTCCACGAAGCGCACTGCGGCGTCCGCGCCCATCCCGCCGCCCGCGCCGGTGATCACGCAGACCTTTCCCTCGAGCCTCCCGCTCATTCCGTCGAGTAGAACACGTTCTTGACCTCGCTGTAGCCGGCGAGGCCGTGCATCCCGAGCTCGCGGCCGAAGCCGCTCCGCTTGAAGCCGCCGAACGGGGTCGACACGCGCACGGACGAGTTCGAGTTGATCGAGAGGACGCCGGTCTCGATCGCTCGCGCGACGCGCAGCGCGCGGGCGCCGTTCTCGGTCCAGATCGAGCCGGAGAGGCCGTAGTCGGAGTCGTTCGCGATCCGGACCGCCTCGGCCTCGTCGGCGAACGGGATCAGCGCGGCGACCGGGCCGAAGACCTCCTCGCGGGCGATCCGGTCGTCCGGCCGCGCCTCGACGAGCGTGGCCGGGTACCAGAAGCCCTTGCCGTCGGGCGCCTCGCCGCGGAAGAGCGGCTCGCTCTCGACGAAGCTCGCCACCCCTTCGCGGTGCGCCGCGGAGACCAGCGGCCCCATCTCGGTCGCGTCGTCCTCCGGGTCGCCCACGCGAACGTTCCGCGTGGCCTCGACCAGCAGCTCCGCGAAGCGGTCGTAGACGCTCGCCTCGACGAGGATTCGCGAGCGCGCGCAGCAGTCCTGGCCGGCGTTGTCGAAGACGGCGTACGGCGCCGCGGCCGCCGCGCGTTCGAGGTCGGCGTCGGCGAACACGACGTTCGCGGACTTGCCGCCGAGCTCGAGCGTGACCCTCTTGATCGTGCCCGCCGCGCCGCGCATCACCTCCTGGCCGACCTCGGTCGAGCCGGTGAAGCCGATCTTCGCGACGTCCGGATGCTCGACGAGCCGCGTGCCGACCACCGAGCCCTTGCCGGCGACGATGTTGACGACACCCTCGGGGATGCCCGCCTCGAGGGCGAGCTCGCCGAGTCGCAGCGCCGAGAGCGGCGTCAGCTCCGCGGGCTTCAGGACCACGGTGTTGCCGCAGGCGAGCGCGGGACCGAGCTTCCAGGAAGCGATGTTGAGCGGGAAGTTCCAGGGGACGATCAGGCCCACGACGCCCAGGGGCTCGCGGAAGGTGAGGTCGACGCCGGCGGCGACGGGGATCGTCTCGCCGAAGTGCTTGTCGACGGCGCCGGCGTAGTAGTGGAAGACCTGGGCGACCATGCCGATCTCTCCGCGCGCTCCGGCGATCGGCTTGCCGACGTTGCGCGACTCGAGGCGCGCGAGCTCCTCGCAGTGCTCCTCCACGAGCGTCGCCAGCCGCCGCAGCAGCCTCGCCCGGTCGGCCGGGGCGACGGCGCGCCAGCCGGGGAACGCCTCCTTCGCGCGCGCGACCGCCGCGTCGGTCTCCTCGACGCCGGCCGCCTCGACTTCGGCGATCGTCTCTTCCGTTGCCGGGTTGAGGATCGCCGTCACTTTCGGGCGGCCTCCACGAGCTGCTCGAAGAGCCGCTCGTCCTCGCCCGCCTCGGGATGCCACAGCACCCCGACGACGAACGGCTTGTCGGGATCCTCGAGGGCCTCGACGACGCCGTCTTCGGCCCACGCCACCTCGCGCAGCCCCTCGCCGATCCGCCCGAGCCCCTGGTGGTGGTGGGACTTGACCTCCCCGCGCACCTGCTCGATCCGCGACGAGGGATCGACCCGGACCGGATGCTCGGAGAACTCGCCGGCCACGACCCGGTGTCCCTCGTGTCCGACCACGTCGGGCAGGTGCTGGACGAGATCGCCTCCGCGCACCACATTCAGCACCTCGACGCCCCGGCAGATCGCGAGCACGGGGAGGTCGCGCTCGAGCGCCGCCGTGAGCAGCGCGAGTTCGCCGCGGTCGCGCGCGGGGTTCGTGCCGCTCGTCGTGGGATCGGCCTCGGCGCCGTAGGACTCCGGCGTCAGGTCGTTGCCCCCCGAGAAGATCAGCCCGTCGAGCGCGTCGAGCACCTCCTCGATGCCGCCGTCGTCCGGCGGGATGAGCACCGCGCGTCCGCCGGCCCGCTCGACCGCACGGACGTAGTCGTACGGGACGAGCGCGGCCTCGAGCTGCCAGTGGCCCCACGCCGCGGGCTCGACGTAGGTGGTGATGCCGATCAGCGGTTTAGCCACGTTCGAACATGCGCTCGCGCTCGTAGCCGGTCACGGTCCGGTCGAACAGCTCCTGCTCGGTGCGCGCGTAGTTGAGGTAGTGCTCGACCACGTCGTCGCCGAGCAGCCTGCGCGCGACGGCGCTCGACTCGAGCCGGTCGGTCGCGTCCCGCAGCGAGTGGGGGAAACGCTCCACCACCTCCGACTCGTACGCGTTGCCCTCGAAGGCCGGCTCGAGCTCGAGCTTCTCCTCGATCCCATGGAGACCGGCCGCCAGGAGCGCGGCGAAGGCGAGATACGGGTTCGCGTCGGCGCCCGGGATCCGCGTCTCGGGCCGGCACGAGGAGCCGTGGCCGACGACGCGGAAGCCGCACGTGCGGTTGTCGTAGCCCCACGCGAGCGTGGTGGGCGCCCAGCTGCCGGCCGCGAAGCGCTTGTACGAGTTGACGACAGGCGCGACGAAGATCGCGAGATCCCCCAGGCACGCGATCTGGCCGGCCAGGTAGTGGCGGAAGAGCTCGGTCTCGCCGGCGAACGCGTTCTCGCCGTCGCGCCACAGCGAGGAGTGGATGTGGCAGGAGGAGCCGACCCAGTCGTGGTGCGGCTTCGCCATGAAGGTGACGGAGCAGCCCTGCTGGAACGCGATCTCCTTGATCCCGGTCTTGTAGACGACGTGGTCGTCGGCGGCGCCGAGCGCGTCGCGGAACCTGAAGTTGATCTCGTGCTGGCCGGCCCACGCCTCCCCTTTCGAGGACTCGACTTTCATCCCGGCCGCCTTCATCGACAGACGCACCGCGCGGAGGAACGGCTCGTCGAAGCTCGCGGCGAGGATGTGGTAGTCGAGGATGTAGGGCACCGACGGCGTCAGGTCGTGGTAGTGCTTCGTGTGCGCCTCGAGGTAGCTCTCGCGGAAGAGGAAGAACTCGAGCTCCGAGCCGAACATCGGCTCGAGCCCGAGGGCGCGCGCCTTCTCCACCTGAGCCTTCAGCACCTGGCGCGGGGAGGGAGCGACCGGGGTCCCGTCGTGCCACTCGACGTCGCACTGCACCATCGCGGTGGCCTCGTGCCACGGGATCCGGCGCAGGGTGGCGAGGTCGGGCCGCAGCCCGAAGTCGCCGTAGCCGCGCTCCCAGCTCGCGATCGCATAGCCCGGCACGGGGTCCATCTCCATCTCGAGCGCGAGCAGATAGTTGCAGCCCTCGCCGGGGTGGCCGGCCTCGTTCTCGGCCAGGAAGAACTCGGCGTCGAGCCGCTTGCCCATCAGGCGCCCCTGCATGTCGGTGAAGCACGCGATCACGGTGTCGACCGTGCCCGCGGCGACGTCCTCCCGCAACTCCTCGATCGTCAGCATCGCGCCGACACTACACCGGGCCGACGCGAAGGTTGCAACGTCCGCCGCAGGCCGTTAGCTTCGCGCGAACGGGGTTCAAACGAAGGAGGCGGACTGTGAGCTCAGCTTCTCCCGGCGTTCCGCACGACGAGGACCAGCGCACCCTGCATCGACTCGGCTACGCCCAGGTGCTCTACCGCGAGATGGGCGGATTCTCGAACTTCGCCATCTCGTTCACGATCATCTCGATCCTCGCCGGCTGCCTGACCTCGTACTTCATCGGCTTCAACAACGGCGGTCCGGTGGCGGTGGTGTGGGGATGGCTCATCGTCGGCGGCTTCGTGACGCTCGTCGCGCTCGGGATGGGGGAGGTGGCGTCGGCGATGCCGACCGCCGGCGCGATCTACTACTGGTCGTCGAAGCTTGGCTCTCCGGCCTGGGGCTGGTTCACCGGCTGGTTCAACCTGATCGGCCAGATCGGCGTGACCGCGGCGATCAGCTACGGCGCATCCATCTTCTGGACGGCGCTGATGAATCTCTGGTTCCCGAGCGTCGGGACCGACACGCACACCGTGTTCATCACGTTCAGCGCGATCATGGCCGCGCAGCTGCTGCTCAACCTGAACGGCGTGCGCCTGCTCGCGGCGCTCAACTCGATCTCGGCCTGGTGGCACATGATCGGCGTGACGATCATCGTGCTCGTGCTGGCGATCGTCCCGGACCACCACCAGTCGGCCAGCTTCGTCTTCACGAAGACGCTCAACGCGTCGGGCTTCAGCGGCACGGGCTTCTCGAGCCTGACCTTCTGGTTCGTGTTCGGGATCGGCCTGCTGATGGCGCAGTACACGTACACCGGCTACGACGCGTCGGCGCACATGAGCGAGGAGACGCGCAGTGCGTCGCGCTCGGCGGCGATCGGCGTCGTCATGTCGGTCGTCATGTCCGTGATCTTCGGCTTCATCCTCCTCGTGGCGGTGACGTTCGCGGTGCCCGACGTCCAGGGGACGATCAACGCCGGCGCATTCGACATCACCTACATCTGGCAGAACGCCACGAGCACGCGTTGGGCGGAGTTCCTTCTCTTCATCGTGTGCTGCGCGCAGTTCTACTGCGGGACGGCCTCGGTGACCGCGGCGTCGCGGATGATGTTCGCCTTCTCCCGGGACGGAGCGGTGCCGGGCGGCCGCCAGATCTTCCGCAAGGTCACGCCGCGGAATCGCGTGCCGGTCAACGCGGTGATCGCGATCGCCGTTCTCTCCTGGGCGCTGATGCTCCCGACTCTGGCGAACGGCGCCATCGGCTATCTCGTCGGCACGTCGATCGCGGTGATCGGCCTCTACATCGCGTATGCGGTCCCGATCTTCCTCCGCTGGCGCGCAGGCGACTCGTTCGAGCCGGGGGCGTGGTCGCTCGGCAAGCACTACAAGTGGATCAACCCGCTCGCCTTCTGCTGGGTGGTCCTGATCGTGATCCTGTTCCTGATGCCGACGGTGCCGACCGCGATCCCCTGGCACAGCGGCTTCGACTGGAACGTCGTCAACTACGCGCCGATCACGGTCGGCGGCGTGATCCTGCTGACCGGGATCTGGTGGGTCGTCTCGGCGCGCAAGTGGTTCAAGGGCCCTGTCCGCGAGGGCGACGAGGCGGAGCTCGAGCGGATCGAGGCCGGCTACGCGAGCCAGGCTTCCGCTCCGGCGACTTCCTCGGCGGGCCAGGCGTAGCGCTTCCGGACCGGGCGGCGGGCGGGCACGATCACCCGTCCGCCGCCGTCCGGCTCAGACCGCGGTCGGTTGCCGCACCGCCGTCGGCGGTGGTACGACGAGGACCGGCCTTCCTGCCTTGTGCGTGAGGGCGCGGGCGACGCTGCCGAGGATGGCTGCGGTGAAGCCGCCGTGACCGTGCGTGGCGACCACGACGAGGTCGGCGTCGACGTCCTCCGCCGTCTCGGCGATGAGCGCCGCCGCGTCCCGGCTGCCGCTGCGAACCTCGAGCGTCGCGTCGAACCCGTCGCTGCGGAGCTGCGCGACCTGCCGGCCGATCTTCGCCTCTAGGTCGAGCTCGTCGGCAAGAGCCGGGGCGCCGCCGAGGCGGCCGGTGAGCAGCTCGTTCGCATGTACGGCGACGATCCTGGAGCCGTGGTGCCGGGCCAGCTCGAGCACCTGCTCGAGGGCGGCGTCGGCGAGCTCGGAGCCGTCGGTTGCCCAGACGATCGTCTTGAACATGGGTTCCGTCCTTTCCTTCGCTCCCTCGAGCATGGGCGCGAAGCTCGTCGCACCGCATCGGGGCGAAGCGCAAGGCGCCTGCGGATTCCCCGTAGTCGGTACTAGCCTCTCGCGCGTGCACGAGCTGACGAAGCAGCAGGCGCGGCGGATCGCCGTGCGCGCGCAGCTGCTCGACGCGCCGCGCCCGACCGATCTGCTCGAGGTGGTGCGACGGCTGACGTTGTTGCAGGTCGACCCCACCGCCGCGATCGCGCCGAACGCCGACCTCGTCCTCTGGAGTCGTCTCGGCTCGTCGTACCGCCCCGAACAGCTCAGGCAGGCGCTCGAGGTGGAGCGCACGCTGTTCGAGTTCAACGCGCTCATCCGGCCGATGAGCGACCTCGGGCTCTTTCTCGCGGGTGCCGACGGCCGGCGTGGCCAGGACCGGGTGGGAACCTGGCTCCGGGACAACGACGGCTTCCGGCGCGACGTCCTGAAGCTGCTGAAGCGCTCGGGCCCGCTCAGCTCGCGCGACATCCCGGACACGTGCGTCGTGCCCTGGGCGTCGAGCGGTTGGACGAACGACCGCAATGTCACCCAGATGCTCGAGTTCCTCCAGGTGCGAGGCCAGGTGGCGATCGCCGGCCGGGCCGGCCGCGAGCGCCTCTGGGACCTGCCCGAGCGCGTCTATCCCGCGGGCGTCGAGATCCCGTCGGGCGAGGACGCGGAGCGGATCCGGGACGAGCGCCGGCTGGCGGCCCTCGGGCTCGCGCGGGCGAAGGCTCGGGCGATGCCGATGGAGCCGATCCACGTCGGCGAGGCGGGCGAGCCCGCGGTCGTCGAGGGCGTGAAGGGCGAGTGGCGCGTCGACCCGGCGTACCTGGAGGGCGGCGGCTTCAAAGGGAGGACTGCGCTGCTCTCGCCCTTCGACCGGCTGATCCACGACCGGGTGCGCACCGAGGAGCTGTTCGAGTTCGAGTACACGCTCGAGATGTACAAGCCCGCCGCGAAGCGGCGCTGGGGCTACTTCGCGCTGCCGATCCTCCACAGCGACCGGCTCGTGGGGAAGCTCGACGCGATCGCCGATCGCAAGGCGTCGGTGTTCCGTATCAACGCGATCCACGAGGACGTGAGCTTCACCCGGGGGATGGCCGCGGCAGTCCGCAAGGAGATCCGAGACCTCGCTGCGTGGCTCGAGCTCGAGGTGCGATGACCGGGCGCGGCCGACCCGGTCTCAACTGCGACGACTTCGAGCGAAAGGACGAGCGATGCAGGAGATCACGACCTGGCTGTGGTTCGACACCGAGGCCGAGGAGGCCGCGCAGTTCTACACCTCCGTCTTCCCCGAGGCGCGCATCACCGATGTCACCCACTACGGCGCGGCGGGGCCGCGGCCGGAGGGGATGGTGATGATCGTCAGCTTCGAGCTGTTCGGCCGCGAGTTCTACGCCCTCAACGGCGGGTCGAACGCGAAGATCGAGGGCGTCGGCGTCTCGCTGATGGTCGAGTGCGAGTCGCAGGAGGAGCTCGACCGCTACTGGGAGCGGCTCGCGGAGGGTGGGGAGGAGATCGCGTGCGGCTGGGTGACCGACCGCTACGGCCTCGCCTGGCAGATCGTGCCGAGGCGGCTCATGGAGCTGCAGGCGGATCCCGACCGCGAGAAGGCACAGCGCGTGACGGCCGCGATGCTGCAGATGACGAAGATCGAGATCGAGGGGCTCGAGAGAGCTGCTGCCGCATAGGTGTCGGCGCTACCACCGCCCAATCAGCTACGGCCGGCGCCCCTTGAGCAGCATCGCGGGGAGCTCACCGGCTACTGCTACCGCACGCTCGGCTCGGCCTCCGACGCCGACGATGTGGTGCATGTCCCAAAGCAACACGTCCGGTGTCAGACACCGGCCGCGTCCGGAGTAGCCGTGCTCGTCGGCGGGTTGCCGCCCCGCCCTGGCTAGGCCGAAGGCCGCAGCCGACAGGTTTTGCGGAGAGACGCTGATCGCTCCGCATTGCCGTCCATCCGTGCGCTTACCTGTCCACAGAAGACACGTCCGGTGTCAGACACCGGACGTGTCCCGTTGGGACGTGTTAGCCAAGGGGTCCGGAGCTCGTGCCGGTTCGCTGCCCCGTAACCCTCGCCTAGGATGTCGGACGTGGCCACCGCCCAGTCAGCTACGGCCGAGGCCCTCGAGCAGCATCGCCGGGAGCTCACCGGCTACTGCTACCGCATGCTCGGGTCGGCCTTCGACGCCGAGGACGCCGTGCAGGAGACGATGGTGCGCGCCTGGCGCTCGCTCGACCGGTTCGAGGGCCGCTCGGCGCTCAAGTCGTGGCTGTACCGGATCGCGACGAACGTCTGCTTCGACGCGCTCGCGGGCCGCGAGCGTCGCGCCCGGCCGATGGATCTCGGCCCGGCGCAGGAGCCGCTGTTCGAGAACCTCGCCGAGCTGCCCGAGGTCACCTGGATCACGCCGCTCCCGACGCCCGACGAGCTCGCGGAGCAGCGCGAGACGCTGCGGCTTGCGTTCGTCGCCGCGCTCCAGCACCTGCCGCCTCGGCAGCGTGCCGCGCTGATCCTCTGCGAGGTCCTGAAATGGCAGGCGGCCGAGGCGGCGGAGTTGCTCGAGACGAGCGTCGCCTCCGTAAACAGCGCCCTCCAACGGGCGCGGGCCACGCTCGCGAAAGCCGACCCGGGTGAGCCTTCCGAGCTCGACGACGACACACGGGCGCTGCTCGACCGGTACGTCTCCGCGTTCGAGGTCTACGACATCGACCGGCTCACCGAGCTCCTGCACGAGGACGCCGTCCAGTCCATGCCGCCGTACAGCCTCTGGCTGCAGGGGCGCGACAACGTCTTCGCCTGGTGGCTCGGGCCGGGTATCGCTTGCAAGGGCTCGAAGCTCGTGCCGGTCGGGCTCGTGAACGGGATGCCGGCCTGGGGCCAGTACAAGCCCGCCGAGGCCGGAGGGCGCGACCCGTGGGCGCTCATCGTCCCGGAGGTCTCAGAGGGCCGGATCGTCGAGCTCACGTTCTTCCTCGACACCGAGCGGCTCTTCCCGCTGTTCGGCCTGCCCCCTGCTCTCCCGGCCGGGTGACGGCGCCTCAGCCGCCGTCACTTCCAGCCCACCGATCACCTCGACTAGGCCGCAGAGGTCGAGCAGCTCCCAGAGCTCGCGCGGCGCGCGGACGAGGCGCGCCCCCGTGCGGAGCCGGAGGCGCGCCAGGAAGTCGACCGTCCGCAGATCGAGGGTCGTGGTCAGCGCGACGGCTGGACGATGATCAGC
>DATEPQ010000179.1:0-10163 GCA_035273125.1 Gaiellaceae bacterium | reverse complement strand
GAGGCCGCCGCCTACCTGCGCGGCGAGCTCGAGCTGCAGCCGGAGCCGCCGCTCGCGACCAACGGCCACCACCCGCCTGCGGCACCGGATCTCGGCGATGTCCGCGGCCAGGAACGCGCCCGGCGCGCGCTCGAGCTCGCTGCCGCAGGCGGGCACAACGTGCTGCTCGGCGGCCCGCCCGGAACGGGGAAGACGATGCTCGCACGCCGACTGCCGGGCATCCTGCCGCCGCTCGACTCCGACGCCGCCCTCGAGGTCACGCGGATCCACTCCGTGGCCGGGCTCGTGGACGACGAGCAGCCGCTCGTCTCCCGCGCGCCCTTCCGCGCGCCCCACCACAGCGCATCGACTGCCGCGATCGTCGGCGGCGGCCCGCACCTGCGGCCGGGAGAAGCGAGCCTCGCGCACCGTGGAGTGCTGCTGCTCGACGAGCTCGCCGAATTCCAACGGCCGGCCCTCGAGGCCCTGCGCCAGCCGCTCGAGGACGGCTTCGTCTCGGTCGCGCGTGCTGCCGGCCGCGTCGTCTTCCCGGCCCGGTTCATGCTCGTCGGAACCATGAACCTCTGCCCCTGTGGCGGTCGCGGCGACCCGGCAGCCCAGTGCACCTGCTCGGCGCAGCGACTCGCGCGCTACCGCGACAAGCTCTCCCGCGCGCTGCTCGACCGGTTCGACCTCGTGCTCGCGATGCCACGCGTCCGTGGAGACGAGCTTGCCGCGGCGCCGAGCGAGAGCTCCGCCGCCGTGGCCGGCCGTGTCGCCACCGCACGGGAGCGGCTCGGGACGGCTCCGCCGTCGCGCGACCAGGAAGCCGACGCGCTCCTGCGGCGCGCCGCCGACCGCCTCCATCTCTCCGGCCGAGGCTTTGCGCGCGTGGGGCGGGTCGCGCGGACCATCGCGGCGCTTGCGGAGTCGGACGCCGTGCGTGCCGAGCACGTCGCCGAAGCTCTCTCGTACCGCTCACCCGAGGAGCTCGCGAGTGTCTGAGCTCGCGCTCGCCGCTTTCGCCTCCGAGACGGGCACGCATCTGATCCGCGCGCCGGGCGGCGAGCGCTGGCGTAGCTTCGAGCGCCGCTTCGACGAGCGCGCCTATCGCGAGCGGCTGGCTGCGGGCGGGTATCGCTTCCTCCCGCGCTCCTCGCCGGAGTTCCCGCCCGTCTTGCGGGCGATTCACGACCCTCCGACGGGCCTCTTTCTCCGGGGCGTGGCCAAGCCCGAGTTGCTCACCCAGCCCTCCGTCGCGATCGTGGGTGCCCGCGCGAGCTCGGGCTACGGCTCTTCGGTGGCACGCAGCCTGGCGCGGGAGCTAGCGGCTGCCGGTCTCGTCGTCGTGAGCGGGCTGGCACGTGGCATCGACGCCGAGGCGCATCGCGGGGCGCTCGAGGCGAACGGGGTGACGGTGGCCGTCCTCGGCTGTGGCATCGACCGTGACTATCCCGCCGCCCATGCCGAGCTCGCCCGGCGGGTCGCGGACGCCGGTCTCATCGTCTCGGAGTACGCCCCCGGCGTGGAGCCCGCCCCATGGCGGTTTCCGGCCCGCAACCGGATCGTCGCCGGCCTCTGCGCGGCCACGGTGGTCGTCGAGGCACGCGAGCGCAGCGGCGCGCTGATCACGGCGGATCTCGCGCTCGAGGAGGGGAGGGAGGTGTTCGCGGTGCCGGGGGAGATCACGAGCTCGCTCTCGGCAGGCACGAACGCCCTGCTCAAGCTGGGTGCGGCACCGCTGACCGGCGCTGCCGACGTCCTCGCCTATTTCGGGATCGAGCCCGAGCCTGTGGAGGCCGGGACCTCGCCGCTGCTCGAGCTGCTCCCTGCGAGCGCCGACGAGCTCGTACGCAAGACGGGGCTCGCTGCCGGCGAAGTGGCCCGCGCGCTCGTCGAGCTCGAGCTCGAGGGTCGCGTCGCGGTGTGCGACGGCGTGTACCGTCGCGCTTCGTGAATCCGTACTGGCTGGAGGAACCGAGTCCCGCGCGACCCGAGTCGAAGCTCGACGGCCGGGTTGACGTCGCGGTCGTGGGTGCCGGCATCACCGGGTGCTCCGCCGCGCTGCGCCTCGCAGAGGCCGGTCTCCGGGTCCGCGTGCACGACGCACGTGGGATCGCGGAGGGCGCAAGCGGACGCAACGGGGGCTTCGCGCTCGCGGGCGGCGCCGCCCGCTACGACGTCGCCCGCGACACGTACGGCCCCGACCGGGCCGCCTCGTTCTGGCGCTGGACCCACGATGCCCTCGACCGGCTGGCGGAGCTCGCCGGCGACGCGCTGCGCCGCACCGGGAGCTACCGGCTCGCCGGCGACGAGGAGGAACATGAGGGGATCCGGCTCGAGTACGAGGCACTGCGCGAGGACGGCTTCGAGGCGGAGTGGCTCGACGACGTGCCCGGCGGCGCGGCCGGTCGCTTCCACGGCGCGATCTCCCATCCTCACGACGGCTCGATCCAGCCTGCGCGCCTCGTGCGACGCCTGGCGGCGGCCGCGACGGCAGCCGGAGCGGAGTTCCGCGAGCGCGACCGCGTCGAGGACGTCGACGCCCTCGACGCCGATCGCGTCCTTGTCGCGACCGACGGCTACGGGCACGGCCTCGTCCCCGAGCTCGCCGATCTGATCTGGCCGACGCGAGGCCAGGTCGTCGCGAGCGCGCCGCTCGACCGCGTCCTCTACGACCGCCCGCATTACGCGCGCCAGGGCTTCGACTACTGGCAGCAGCTGCCCGACGGCCGGATCCTGCTCGGCGGCTTTCGGGACACGTCGATCCTCGACGAGCTGACGGACGTGGAGGAGACGACCCCGGCGATCCAGTCGTCGCTCGAGTCGTTCCTCCACGAGCTCGCCGGGGAGCAGGTCGCCGTGACTCACCGCTGGGCCGGGATCTTCGGCCTGACCCAGGACATGCTCCCGCTCGTCGGTGAGGTACCGGGCAGAAACGGCCGCGTCTGGGTCGCCGGCGGCTATTCGGGGCACGGCAACGTGCTCGGCTTCGCCAGCGGGCAGCTCGTCGCCGACGCGCTGCTCGGCCGCGAGTCGCCGCAGCTCGAGCTACTGACGCCCGAACGCTTCGAGGGGTGAGGCGTGGCGCGGCTCGTAGAGGAGCACCTCGACGCCGCCCGGGAGGAGCATCGTGATGGTGACGCCGAAGCTCTCCTCCTCCGGCTCGCCGTGGAACTCGATCCCACGGCCTCGTAACTCGGCGACGGTCTGCTCGAGGTCGTCGCACATGAAGCAGATCTGATGCGTAGTAGCGCCCTCGGAAGGATGGACGCCGAGCTCTGCCGGCGGTAGCTCGAAGATCAGCCAGCCCGGGTGATCCTCGACGTACTCCCAGCCGAGCACGTCGCGCAGCACGGCACGGAGCGCATCCGCCTCGGGCGTGTAGAGGAGCATGTGCGCGCCGGTGATCGCCATCAGAGGTTCTTGACGTCTGCGACGAGCGTGGTGATCGACTCCTTCGCGTCGCCGAACAGCATCACGGTCTTCGGGTTGTAGAAGAGCGGGTTCTCGATCCCGGCGAAACCGGGGTTCATCGAGCGCTTGAGCACGACGACGGTCTGCGCGTCGTCGACGTTGAGGATCGGCATGCCGTAGATGGGCGAGCCCTGGTTGTTGCGGGCGTCGGGGTTGACGACGTCGTTCGCGCCGACCACGACCGCCACGTCGGTGCGCGAGAACTCGGGATTCGCCTCGTCCATCTCCTTCAGCTGCGGGTAGGGGACGTTCGCCTCGGCGAGGAGGACGTTCATGTGCCCCGGCATGCGGCCCGCGACGGGATGGATCGCGTAGGAGACCTCGACGCCCTTCGACTCGAGCAGGTCTGCGAGCTGACGGACGTCGTGCTGCGCCTGGGCGACCGCGAGCCCGTAGCCCGGCACGAACACGACCTTGTTCGCGTATGCGAGCATCACCGCCACGTCCTCGGCCGTCGCGCTCCTGACGCTGCCTCCGTCACCGGACGCCACTGCGGCCGCGGTCTCCGAGACCTGTCCGAATGCGCCGAACAGGACGTTCGCGACCGAGCGGTTCATCGCCCGCGCCATCATCAGGGTCAGCAGCGTTCCGGACGCGCCGACGAGCATCCCCGCCACGATCAGGACGTTGTTCTGCAGCTCGAAGCCGCCGAGTGCGACGGCGAGTCCCGTGAACGCATTGAGCAGCGAGATCACGACGGGCATGTCGGCTCCGCCGATGGGGAGCACGAAGAGCACGCCGAAGCAGAGCGAGGCCAGGATCGTCACCCAGAGCAGCCACTCCTGCTGGACCCCGGCCACCAAGGCGATCGCGCACCCCAGCGCCCCGACGAACAGCGCGCCGTTGACGAACTGCTGCCCCACGTACGTGATGGGACGGCCGCCGATCAGCTCCTGGAGCTTTGCGAACGCGATCATCGAGCCGGCGAACGAGATCGCGCCGATCAGGGCGGACAAGACGATCCCGAGCGAGATGTCGATCTTGGGAGCACCGGGGTCCGGCAGGATCCGGTGCAACTCGGCGAGCGCGATCAGCGCTGCTGCGCCGCCCCCGACGCCGTTGAACAGCGCGACCATCTGCGGCATCGCGGTCATCCGGACGCGACGCGCGGCCACCGCGCCGAAGCCGCCGCCGATCACCATCGCGAGCGCGATCGCCCACCAGCTCGTCGAGCCCACCTTGACCCACGTGACGACGATCGCCAGCACCATCCCCGCCGCACCGATCTGGTTGCCGCGCCGCGCGTGCGCGGGATTGGAGAGGAAGCGCAGCGCGAGCACGAACGTCACGATCGTGATCAGGTAGAGGAGGTTCGAGAGGTTGTAGGTCACGCGTCGTCCGGCCTCTTCGGCCGCTCGCGGCTCTTGAACATCTCGAGCATCCGGTCGGTGACGACGAAGCCGCCGACCACGTTCGCGGCCGCGAGGACGACGGCCGTGAAGCCCACGACCCACGTGAACGCGCTCTTGTCGGGCTGGCCGAGCACGATCATCGCGCCGACGATCACGACGCCGTGGATGGCGTTCGTGCCCGACATCAGCGGCGTGTGCAGCAGCGTCGGCACCTTCGAGATCACCTCGATGCCGAGGAAGATCGCGAGCACGAGGATGGTCACCTCGAAGACGAGCAGCGTGTTGTGGCTCACACCGACGCCCCTTCCTGCTTCCCGGCGACGCAGGCGCCGCTCGTGACCTCGTCGCTCCAGTCGAGTGCGAGCTCGCCCTCGGGCGCGAGGTGGAGAAGCAGCGCCTGCACGTTGCGCGAGTACAGCGTCGAGGCGTGGTACGGCATCGTGCTCGGGACGTCCTTCAGCCCCACGAGCGTCACCCCGGCGCGCTCGACGATCTCTCCCGGTTCGGTCAG
Source organism: Gaiellaceae bacterium (assembly GCA_035273125.1). Lineage (GTDB taxonomy): Bacteria > Actinomycetota > Thermoleophilia > Gaiellales > Gaiellaceae > Palsa-739. The sequence continues at coordinate 4,844 of DATEPQ010000179.1, read as the reverse complement.
CTCGCAGTTGCCGCCCGTCTCGGCTGCGAGATCGACGATCACGGAGCCGGGCCGCATTGCCTCGACTGCGGAGGCCGGGATGATCTTCGGCGCCGGCCGGCCCGGGACTGCGGCCGTCGTGATCACCGCGTCGAAGTCCGCGATGCGTCCCTCGAGCGCCTGCTGCTGCGCCGCCATCTCGTCGGGGGTGAGCTCGCGCGCGTAGCCGCCCTCCGCCTCGGCTCCGGTTACGCCGAGGTCGAGCCAGTTCGCGCCGAGGCTCTCGATCTGCTCGCGTACGACGGGGCGGACGTCGAAGCCGGTCGTGACCGCGCCGAGCCGCCGGGCCGTCGCGATCGCCTGCAGGCCGGCGACGCCCGCGCCGATCACGAGCACCTTTGCCGGGGGAACCGTGCCGGCCGCGGTCATGAGCATCGGGAAGAAGCGCGGCAGGTGCTCGGCGGCAAGAAGCGCAGCCTTGTACCCGCCGACCGTCGCCTGTGACGAGAGCGCGTCCATCGGCTGCGCGCGGGTGATCCGCGGCACCGACTCGAGTGCGAATGCCGTCACGCCGCGCGACGCGAGCGCCTCCACGCCCGCCTCGTCCGAGAGCGGCTCCAGGAACGCGATCAGCAGCTGCCCTGCGCGCAGCCGCTCGCGCTCGGCGGGTGACGGCTTCCGCACCTTGACGACTCCGTCCGCCCCCCACGGGTCGCCGACCGCCGCGCCGGCCTCGCGGTACGCCTCGTCAGGGAAGGAGGCGGCGGCTCCGGCTCCCTGCTCGACGACGAGCTCGAAGCCGGCTGCGGTGAGCTTCGCGACGGTCTCGGGGACGAGCGCGACCCGGCGCTCGCCCTGCGTCGTCTCGCGCGGTATGCCGACCCTCATTCGGCGCGTAGCCTACGCGTCTTGACGCACTTCTTCACGAGCCACGGTCTGCCGCTTCTCTTCGCCGTGATCATGCTCGAGTCGTTCGGGCTACCGCTGCCGGGCGAGACCGCACTCATCGCCTTCGGAGTCCTCGCGTCGCAGGGCCATTACTCGATCGTGGAGGTGATCGTGGTCGCCGCCGCCGCGGCGATCGTGGGGGACAACCTCGGCTACTGGTTGATCGGCCGGTGGGGCGGCCGCCGCCTCTTCGAGAAGTGGGGGCCGGCTCGTCGCTACGCCGAGCGCTTCCTCCCCGCGGCCGAGCGGCTGATGGAGAAGCACGGCGGCAAGATCGTCTTCTTCGGCCGGTTCATCACCGTGCTCCGCTACACCGCCGCCTGGGCCGCGGGCATCGCCAGGATGCCGTGGTGGGAGTTCCTCTTCTGGAACGCCGCCGGCGGGATCTGCTGGGCGACGGGGGTGGGGCTCGTCGCCTACTACGCCGGGCACGCGGCCGCCGACGCGATCCAGCGTTACGGGATCTACGCGGCGGCCGCGATCGCCGGAGCGGTGCTGATCGGCTTCCTGTTCTCCCACTACGGCAAGAAGTGGCTGGAAAACCGGCTCTAGGCCGGCGGTTCGCGCTCGCGTGCACGCTTGCGATCGCCGCATCCGGCTGCGGAGGCGGCTCGGTGGGCGCGACCGTTCCGAAGGTGGCGCCTCCCGCGGTGCGCCTGCCGGCCTTCACGCACGTCGTCGTTGTCGTGTTCGAGAACGAGGAAGCGACCTCGATCGCCGGCAACCCCGACGCGCCGACCTTCAACGCGCTCGCCCGGCGTTACGCGACGCTGACGGCGTACGACGCCATCGGTCATCCGAGTCTCCCGAACTATCTCGCGCTCGTCTCCGGTTCCGCGCACGGGATCCGCAGCGACTGCACCGACTGCGTCGTGCGCGGCCGCAGCCTCGCCGACACGCTCCCGGCGGCAGGCAAGACGTGGAAGACGTACGCCGAGGATCTGCCGTATCCGGGGTTCACCGGCGGCTCCTCCGGGCGCTACGCGAAGAAGCACGACCCGTTCCTCTACTTCCGCGACGTCGTCGACTCTCGCGCGCGCCGCAACCGCGTGGTGCCCTTTCCGCAGCTCGCGCGCGACCTCGCGCAGCACCGGCTCCCGGACTTCTCCCTCGTGATCCCGAACCTCTGCAACGACATGCACGACTGCTCGGTCGCGACCGGCGACGCCTGGCTGAAGGCGCACATCGTCCCTCTGTTGCGCTCGCCACAGCTCCGTGGGGGCGTCGTGTTCGTCGTCTTCGACGAGGGAACGAGCGACACCGGAGGCGGCGGCCGCATCGCGGCGCTCGCGCTCGGCCCGACCGTGCGCCGCGGCTCGAGGTTCACAAGGCCGACGAACCACTACGGGCTGCTGCGCACGATCGAGGACGCCTGGAGACTGCCGCGGCTCGGCTTCTCGCGCAAAGGAACGCCGATCGGCGGCATCTGGCAGAGGTAGGAGTCGGGACACGCGCGCGGAATCCGTCCGGACGATGCTCGCGTCCATTGCCCGCGCGCTGGAGGAGCGCGACCACACCATCGGCCACGGTGACCGTGTCGCCGCGCTCGCCGAGCCGGTCGCACTCGAGCTGGGCTGGGATCGCGAGCGGATCCGCTCGCTGCGCTGGGCGGCGCCGCTGCACGACGTCGGGAAGGTGAAGATCCGGCCGCAGGTACTCGGGAAGTCGGGCCCGCTCACGCTCGAAGAGCTCGCGGAGATCCGCAGGCACCCCGCCGCCGGCGCGCGGCTCGTCATGCCGCTCCGGAAGTTCCACGACGCGCTGCCGTACGTGCTCTTCCACCACGAGCGGTGGGACGGAGACGGTTACCCGGCGGGACTGACCGGGCGCAGGATCCCGATCGAGGCGCGGATCCTCGCGATCGCCGACGCCTTCGACGCGATGATCTCGCCGCGCCCTTACCGCCGCGCACTCACGCACGACCACGCGCTCGCCGAGGTGGAGGACGGGGCAGGCACGCAGTTCGACCCGGTGGCGGCGGAGCTCTTCGTCGAGGCCTGGGCGGCCGGCTGGGACACCTGGCATGCCGCCGCAGCTTCTTAACACCTTTGGGCATAGCTTCTTAACACCGTGGGCGTAGGTTCCGGATCATGAGAAGGCTTCGCGTGACGGTGTTGCTCCTCGCGCCGGCGCTGCTGTTCCTCTTTGCCCAGCCGGGGGCGGCGAAGCAGCAGTCGAACAGGGTCAAGCAGACGGCGAAGCCGATCATGGGGCTGGCGATGAGTGGGTCTCGCGTCGCGTACATGACGACCGACCGCAGGGTCGCGGTCTGGAACCTCGCGACCGGCAAGACCACGGTCGTCAAGGGCACCTACCCGCGCCAGGGCAGCCGCTTCGGCAACGGCTTCGGCACGGGGGAGGTCGCGATCGCGGGCAAGCGCGTGGCGCTGATCACACGCTACGTGACCGGGAACTCGCAGCAGACGCAGGAGCACCTTTTCACCGCGACCCTGGGAGGCTCCGCACACGCGCTCGGGAAGCTGACCAACCACTACACCAACCCACCGGACGGCGAGCCGGACGGCGGGCTCTCCAGCGGCACGTGGATCTCCGGTGTGGTCGGCTCGGGAACGACCCTCGCCGTCAGCACCTGGAGCTCGCAGGGCAGCATCGCGTCGCACCAGCGGCTCAGCCTCGTTACGCCCCACGGGTTGCACACGATCGCCACCGGGCCAGGCGCGATCGTGTCCCGGGCGGCGAACGACGGCCACATCGCCGTCTTCCGCTCGACCGTCGCGTGGCCGGCGCAGTACGTCAGTCCGGCAACAGCGACTCCCACGGTGGGCATCTACTCCTCGAAGGGCTCGCTGCTCGCCGAGGTCGCGGTCGACCCCGATGCGCGCGAGATCGCGCTCAGCGGCAAGGAGCTCGTCGCGCTGACCGAGACCATCCCACAGTCCGGCACCCTCGTCGCCACGCTTCAGGTCTACGACTGGACGACCGGCGCACTCATGCATGCCTGGCCGGTCAACCTCGGGCGCCCGGGCGGAAATGGATTGACGGTGCAGGGACGCTTCGCCGCGCTCGAGGCCCCGGGCAGCCTCCGTCTGGTCGACCTGACGACGGGCAAGGCCGTTGCGATCGCACCTTCCAGCGGCGCTCGGCCGGCGCTCGGCTCGCGCGGCCTCGTCTACGCGGTGAACCAGAATAAGGGCCCCGACAAGATCGTCTTCGTGCCGACGGCGAAACTGCTCGCCCACCTCGGCTAGAGCGCGGCCCAGACCTCGAGCTTCGCGCGGAGGCGCCCGATCACCTCGTCGGTGAACTCCGTCGTGCCGAGGTGGCCGCCGAGGTCGGCGGTGCGCGCGCCCTGGGCGACGGCCTCGAGGCACGCCTCGCGAATCGCCCGCCCCGCGCGCTGAGCCTCCTCGCCCGCGTGTGAGAGCAGGGCCGCGCCCGCGAGGATCATCGCCATCGGGTTCGCCACGTTCTTCCCCTGGAGCGAGGGCGCGGTGCCGTGCGCGGCCTCGGCCATGATCGCAGCGGGCTCGAAGTCGGACTCGAAGGCGACGAGCAGCGACTCCGAGCCGGCGATCGAGCCGAAGAGCGGCAGGACGAGGTCGGAGAGGATGTCGCCGTCGCGGTTCAGCGCCGGAATGACGAGGGGATCGCCGGCCGAGGAGAGGAGCAGCGCGAAGGTCGCGTCGATCAGTTGCGGCTCGTACGCCACCTCAGGATGTCTCTCGGCGGCCGCGTCCATCTCCTCCTTCAGCATCCCTTCGTAGGTCGGGCTCACGGTGTACTTCGGGCCGCCGAAGACCTTGGCGCCCGTCCGCTCGGCCTGGCGGAAGGCGAACTCGGCGACGGCGTGACAGATGCGGCGCTCGATGCGCTCGGTGCGAAACGCGACCTCGTCGTCGCCCTCGCCCTCGCGCCACTCCTTCGCCCCGTACGCGTCCCCGACGGCCATCCGCACG
>DATEPQ010000178.1:0-25109 GCA_035273125.1 Gaiellaceae bacterium | reverse complement strand
TGCGACGTGATCTTGTTGCCGAAGCCGCCGCCGATGTCCTGCGTGACGAAGCGGAGCTTGTCGAGCCCGACCCGCATCGCCGGCCCCATCATGATCGCGGCGAAGCCGGGGAACTGGTTGTTCGTGTGGATCGTCCACTGCCCGACGCCGCGGTTGTACTCGACGAGCGCCCCGTCGCACTCGAGCGGGGTCGAGTTGAAGCGGTGGAAGTGGAGCTCCGGGATCTTCACGACGCGGTCGGCCTCGGCGAAGGCGCTGTCGAGGTCGCCCCACGAGTAGAGGCCCGTCCACATGAGGTTCCCGCCGGCGTCGTCGTGCAGGACCGGCGCGTCGGGATCCTGCGCCTTGCGCGCGTCGACGAGCGCCGGCAGCGGCTCGTAGTCGACCTCGACGAGCTCGGAGGCGTCGCGCGCGAGCTCGCGGGTCTCCGCGACGACCGCGACGACCGGCTCGCCGACGTAGCGCACCTTGCCGACCGCGAGCGAGAAGTCCTTGATGTTCGCGCCCGGCACGCTCGAGATCTGGAAGAACGGATCGGTGAGCGCCGCGACCTCCTCGCCGGTCAGCGTGCCGTACACGCCGTCGATCGCCTCGGCCGCCGACACGTCCACGCGCGTGATGTGCGCGTGGGCGTACGGGCTCCGGACGAAGTGGAGGTAGCCCATCCCGTGCCGCTTGACGTCGTCGACGAAGACGCCCTCGCCCTGCAGGAGCCGCTTGTCCTCCTTGCGCCGGACGCTCTGGCCGCCCCAGCCCTTCTGGATCTCGACCTTCTCGGGAGCGATCGTGGTCTCGGTCATTTCGCCACCGACTTCACGGCATCGAGGATGTTCCAGTAGCCGGTGCAGCGGCAGATGTTGCCCTGCAGCGCCTTCTTGATCTCGCCCTCGGACGGGCTGGGATTCTCCCGCAGCAGCGCGGTCGCGCTCATCAGCATCCCGGGCGTGCAGTAACCGCACTGGAGCGCGTGGTGCTCGTTGAAGGCCTGCTGCAGCGGGGTCAGCTCCTCGCCCTCGGCGAGGCCCTCGACCGTCTCGACGCTCGCGCCGTTCGCCTGGACGGCGAGGAGCATGCAGCTCTTCACGAGCGTGCCGTCGAGGATCACCGAGCAAGCACCGCAGTTGCCGGTGTCGCAGCCGATGTGACTGCCGGTGAGGTCGAGGTCGTCGCGCAGGAAGTGGATCAGCAGCTTCCGCGGCTCCACGTCGCGCTCGTAGGTCGTCCCGTTGACGGTGACCGTGACGTCCATCAGCGGGCAGCGGCCTCCTCGGCCGCGCGCGTCGCGAGCACCTCGGCGAGGTGCGTGCGGTACTCGCTCGTGGCGTGGACGTCGGACGGCGGCATGAGGTTCGCGCCGCGGACGGCCTCGGCGACTCCCTCGAGCGTATCGGCCGTGACGAGCACCGGCACCGCGTCGACGCAGCCGAGCGCGACCCGCACGGCTCCGTTCACGCTCGCGGCGGCGTTGCAGATGCACGTCCCGTCGGCTCCGAGCGTGACCGCGGCGAAGCCGTCCTTCTTGCCGGCGGGGATCGCGATCCGGGTCAGCAGCTCGCCGGCCCCACACGCGGTGAGATACACACCGAGGAAGAACTCCTCCGCCGGAACCTCGCGCTCGCCGGCCGCCCCCGCGATCGTCATCCGCGCGCCGACGGCGACCATCAGCGGCGGCAGGTGGTTCGTCGGGTCGTTCGAGCAGACGTTGCCGCCGATCGTGCCGCGGTTGCGCACCTGGACGTCGGCGATCGTCGCGCAGACCTCGGCGAGGATCGGCCGCGCCTTCGCCTCGGCCGAGGCCATGAGCTCGGAGTACGTGGTCATGGCGCCGACCGTGAGCGTCCCGTCGCCGGCGAGCTCGATCCCCTTCAGCTCCTCGAGCCCGTTCAGGTCGACGAGCATGTCCGGCGAGGCCGCGCGGGCCTTCATGACGTTGATCAGCGTCTGGCCGCCGGCGAGAGCGCGCGCGCCGTCGTTCGCGGCGAGGAGCTCCAGCGCCTCGGCCACGGATTCCGGTTTTGCGTACTCCACCTCCCGCAGCAGCACGAGCGCGATCCTACAGAGAGGCGTGAATGCGGGTTTCCGCGTCCTTCAGTCGACCGCCGGCGCGGCCCGCACGCACGGCGAGGATCTCGGCGAGCATCGAAACCGCGGTCTCGGCGGGCGTGTCCGCACCGATGTCGAGCCCCGCCGGCCCACAGATCCGGTCGAGCTCGTCGTCGGTCACTCCCTCGTCGCGCAGGAGGCCACGGCGGCGTTCCTGGTTGCGCCGGGAGCCGAGCCACCCGACGTAGAAGGCGTCGCTGGCGAGCGCGGCGCGGATGAGCGGCAGGTCGAACTTGTCGTCGTGCGTGAGCACGATGACGGCGGTGCCGAGGTCCGGCTCGACGGCAGCCACCGCCTCGTCCGGCCAGAGCACGAGCAGCTGGTCGGCGCTCGGGATCCGCTCCGGCGTGGCGAAGCTCGCACGCGCATCGGCGACGATGGTTCGCCAGCCGAGGAGCCGGCCAGCGCGGCAGAGCGCCTCGGCGGTGTCGACCGCGCCGTAGACGAAAAGACGAGTCGGTGGAGCCGCGACGTCCGCGAAGACCGTCCGCTCCTCGAGCTCCAGCACGTGGCTGCGGCCACGGCGGCGCGCCTCCTGCTCGAGCTCCGGGTCCCGGAGGCGCTCGCCGACACCTTCGCCGGCGACGACCGTCAGCGTCACCTCGGCCCGGTCATGCTCCGCGAGCTCCTCGACGAAGACGTCGATCTCGCCGCCGCAGGGCAGACCGACGCCGAAGGCCATGTCGTCGGTGATCCCGTAGGTGACGAGCCGGGGCTCGCCGCCGCCGAGCACCTCCTGCGCGGCGAGCACGACGTCGCTCTCGACGCAGCCGCCCGAGACGGAGCCCGCGAGCTCGCCGCGGTCACTCACCGCGAGCTTCGAACCCACCGGCCGGGGCGCAGACTTTCGCGTCGCCACGACCGTGGCGAGAGCGACCCGCCGTCCGGTCTCGCGCCAGCGCGCGGCCTGATGCAGCGCCTCGTCCATCCCGGTCAATCTAGCCGCGGCCTGTCGGGTCAGCGGCCGAGATACGCCTTGCGCAGGTCCTCGTGCTCGCGCAACTCGGCGGCCGGGCCCTCCAGCACGAGACGGCCGGTCGAGAGGACGTAACCGCGGTCCGCGATCGAGAGCGAGACGTTCGCGTTCTGCTCGACGACGAGGATCGCGACGCCCGACTCGTGCACCTGCTTGATGATCTCGAAGTTCCGCTCGACGAGGATCGGCGCGAGCCCCATGGACGGCTCGTCCATCAGCAGCAGCCTCGGCCGCGCCATCAATGCCCGCCCCATCGCGACCATCTGCTGCTCCCCGCCCGACATCGTCCCCGCCAGCTGCGAGCGCCGCTCGTGGAGGAGCGGGAAGAGCGAATAGACGCGGTCGAAGTCCTCCTTCGATCCCTTGCCGTGGAGGTACGCACCCATCTCGAGGTTCTCGAGCACGGTCATCGGCCCGAACAGCCGCCGGTTCTCCGGGACGATCGCGATGCCCTTCCCGATCCGGTAGCTCGTCGAGCGCGACGTGACGTCCTCACCCGCGAACAACACGCGCCCGTTGCGCGGCTGCACGATCCCGAGCACGGTCTTCAGCGTGGTCGACTTCCCGGAGGCGTTGCCGCCGAGCAGGCAGACGAGCTCGCCGGGCTGCACCTCCAGGCTCAGGCCCTGGAGGATGTGGATCTGCCCGTAGTAGGTGTCGACGGCTTCGAGCCGCAGGAGCGCGTCGGGTGCAGCGCCGTTCCCCTGCTGCGCGGTTGCCGGCTCGGTCATTTCCTCGCCGTCGCAGACGTGCCGAGATACGCCTCGACGACGCGGGGATCGGTCGCGACCGCGTCGAACGTCCCCTCGGCGATCTTGACCCCGTGATCGAGGGCGACCACCCGGTCCGAGATGCCCTCGACGACGTGCATGTCGTGCTCGATCAGGAGGATCGTGTAGCCGCCCTCGTCCCGCAGCTTCCCGATCAGCTCCGTGATCTCGTGGGTCTCCGCCGGGTTCATGCCCGCTGCGGGCTCGTCGAGCAGGAGGATCCGCGGCTCCGTCGCCATCGCCCGCGCGATCTCGAGCCGCCGCCGGTTGGCGTACGAGAGCGAGTACGCCGGCTGGTCCCAGCGATAGCCCATGAGCCGCTCGCCGAAGAACGAGAGCTTCTCCTCGGCGCGAGCGCGGATCTCGCGCTCCTCCCGCCGCATGCCGGGTGTCCGGAACATCGCGCGCGCGAAGCCGACCTTCGTCTGCCCGTACTGCGAGGCCATCACGTTCTCGATCACGGTCATGTTGAGGAAGAGGCGCAGCGTCTGGAAGGTGCGCGCCGCGCCGCGACGCGTGATCTTGTGCGGCGGCAGTCCGACGAGGCTCTCCCCGTCGAGCCGGATCTCGCCGCCCTCGGGGGGATAGATCCCGGTGATGAGGTTGAAGAGGGTCGTCTTCCCCGCGCCGTTCGGCCCGATCACGCTCACGACCTCGTTCTCGTGGACGACGAGGTCCAGCTCGTCGATCACGATTAGCCCGCCGAACGACTTCGAGACGCCGTCGAGCTCGAGCAGGGGCTTCCGCTCCGCCTGCGGCTGCGGCTGCGGCTCGGCCATCAGACGACCTCCACGCGGGCCTGGCCGAGCAGCCCCTGCGGCCGGACGGTCATCAGCGCGATCAGCATCGCGCCGAACAGGAGCAGAGCCGTTACCGACGGGTTCAAGGCGAGGATGTTCTCCCAGACCATGGCCGTCAGATAGAGCGTGGGCACGAGCGCCGCCAGCCGCCACCATCCGCTCAGGCTGCGGGCGAGCACCGCGGCTACGACCAGGCCGATGTAGAGGCAGGTGGCGAAGCCCCCGTGGCCGGGTCGCGGCATGACGACCCAGTCCCGGATCCCCTGGGTGAGCGAGCGCGAGCCGGCGGAGACGGGCGAGCCGGTGGTCCAGGTGGCAGCCGTGGTGGCCACGACGATCGCGTGGACGGCGTAGCCGAAGGCAACCGTCCCGGCGAGTACGAGGACGGCTCGATACCACGGCTTGATCATCGCCACGACGAGCACGATCGTCCCGTAGAAGAGCCAGCGCTTGACGCCCGGGTGGTCGTTCTGCGGCGCCAGGAACTGGGAGGAGATGTTGATCACGAAGCCGCCGAGGATGACCCCCGCGATGCTGCCGAGCCCTCCGAGGATGATGATCGCGTACAGCAGGATGATGAGCGAGACGCCGAAGCTCCCGGCGGTCACCGCGGTGAAGCTGGCCGCGAAGATCGTGCCGCAGAGCCCTGCCGTCGCGGCTCCGACGACCACCGCAAGAAGCTTGAGCCGGTTGACGGGGACGCTCATGACCTCGGCGGCCAGTGCATCCTCGCGCAGCGCGCGCCACGCACGCCCGGTTCGCGACTGGTTGATCAGGTGAAGCGCAGCCGCGACGACGACCACCACTCCCAGGAGGAAGAAGTACTGCTGCTTGATCGAGGTGAGCTCGTACCCGAAGAAGGTGAGCGGATCGAGGTTCGCGATCCCGTTCGGCCCGCCGGTGAGACCGGTCCTGCCCACGGTCGGGTTGGCGGTGTTCGTGAACGCCGAGAACGCCTGGAGGAAGAAGAGCGTGACGATCGCGTAGTAGTCCCCCTGCAGCCTGCGCGCCGTGATGCCGAGAGCCAGCCCGACCACCGCTGCCGCGCCCATCGCAATGGGAATCGTCGCCTCCGCCGGCCAGTGGATGTCGTAGTGGCTCGACGAGAGCTCGGCATAGGTGTAGGCGCCGATGCCGAAGTACGCGACGAACCCGAGGTCGAGCAGGCCCGTGAAGCCCACCACGACGTTCAGACCGAGACCGAGCGCCACGTAGAGCAGCGTGAACAACCCGAAGTTGAAGAGATCGCCCTCGTTCATCCAGAACGGAAGGGTCGAAGCAAGACCGAGGAAGAGGAGCAGCTTGAGCGAATCCGGCGACCGGTTCCAGCCCCTCCCCAGGAGGCCCGCCGGCCCGCGGCCGCGCGCACGCCGGCCCTCGGCCGTGGCCACCCAGGAGTCGACCCCGATCTGGGCCTCGGTCGGATCCCCCGGTGGCAGGGCGTCGCCCGGAGTGTCTGGAGTCTCGCTCATACCTTCTGGAGCGCCTTCGCGCCGAACAGCCCGGTGGGCCGGACGAGCATGAACGCGATCAGGATGGCGAAGACGACGATGTCCGACCACTGCCCGCCGACGTAGCCGATCGCGTACGACTCGACGAGGCCTACGAGAAGGCCGCCGATCATGGCTCCGAGGATGCTGCCGATGCCGCCGACGACCGCGGCCGTGAAGGCCTTGAGACCGGCGAGGAACCCCATGAAGTAGTACGTGGTGCCGATGTAGAGGCCGTACATCACTCCCGCCGCGCCCGCGAGCACCGACGCGATGAAGAACGTGTAGGAGATGACCCGATCGGTGTCGATTCCCATCATCGACGCCGCCTCCCGGTCAAACGCGGTGGCCCGCATGGCCTTGCCGAGCCGGGTCCTGGACACGACGAAGATGAGCGCGGACATCAGGGTGACTGCGGTGCCCACGACGAGGATCTGGACCACGGTGACGGGGTTGCCGGCGACCGTGAACACCGGGTCGAAGAGCGGGCCCAGGTCGCCGTTCTTCCCGCCGAGCTCGAACGCGTTGTAGTTGTACTGAAACCCGTTCGTCATGAGCTGCGCGCTGTTCTCGAGAAAGAAGGAGACGCCCAGCGCGCTGATCAGCGGAGCGATCCTCGGCGCGGTGCGCAACGGCCGGTACGCGAAGCGCTCGACGGCGACCCCGAGCACACCCGAGCCGCTCATGGCGGCGGCGAACATGAGGACGATCAGCGGCACGAGCCCGATCCCGGGGTTGAGCGCACCCCCGAATGCCGTCAGCACGCCGTAGCCGAGGAACGCGCCGACCATGTAGATGTCACCATGGGCGAAGTTCAGGAGCTTCAGGATCCCGTACACCATCGTGTACCCCAGGGCGATCAGGGCGTAGAGGCTTCCGAGCACGAGGCCGTTCCGCAGCAGCTCGAACGCGCCGCTCCAACCGAGCGTCCGGACCTGGTCGACGATGTTGAACAGCAGAAGGTGCACGGGGGACTACCTTCTCAGAACCACGAGCGGCCCACCAAGGTGGGCCGCTCGCAGGAATCGGACGAGTCGGTTAGCCGACCCGCTTGTATGCGCCGCTGTTGGTGATCTGGTAGATGGCGAAGTTCGCCGCACCGCCCATGTCACCCGGGCCCTGGTACGTGCTCTTGTTCGAGTTGAGGAACTGGATCGGGAAGCCGAGCAGCCCCGCGGACGCGGACAGCTTCACCTTCTGCACACGCTTGCGGACTGCCGCCCGCGTCGTCTTGCCGTGGCCGGCCTTGCAGGCCTGCTGGACGGCGGTCGCGAGTACCCAGGTCGCGGTGTACGACGGAAGGCCGAACGTCTCGGGCTGACCGTTGTGAGCCTTCTGGAACGACTTCAGCACCTTGCTCGTGAAGTCGACCGGGAACCCGGACACGTAGCCGTGTCCCTTGGGCTCGAACGTCCCCGGAGCGTCCGTCCCGTCGGAGCCCATCAGGATCTTGAGCTTTCCGGCGGCCCTCAGCTGCGAGTAGAACGACTGCGCCTGACCGGGCAGCTGCCACGGGATGTAAACGACCTCGGTGTTGGACGGGATCGCCGCGATGAGCGACGAGAAGTCGCTCTGCTGCTGACTGATGTGGTTCCGCCCCGCATTGATGCCGGACTTGCTCAGGGCGGCGGCCACCTGATTCGCGAGGCCCTGGCTGTACGCCTCTTCGTCGTCGATGATGTAGACGCGCTTCTTCTTCAGCGTCTTGCTGATGTAGGCCGCAACGCGGTCGCCCTGCTGGCCGTCGTTCGGAACCGTGCGGAAGAAGTAGCCCTTGGGCGTCTCGCGCGGCTTGCCGGACTTCGCCCGGGTCAGGAAGATGCGAGTCGCCGAGCCGGAAACGGCCGCCAGGCCCGCCTTCTTGTAGATCGCGATGCTGTCCTGGACTTCCTGGCTGCCCGCCGGCCCCACGACGCCGAGGATCTTGCCGTTCGAGGCGAACGAGTGCGCCACGGGCACCGCCAGACCCGGGGAGTTCCCGAGCTGCGTGTCACCGACGACGAGCTTGACCTTCAGCTTGTGCGAGTGGTTCCAGCGCTTCTTGGCGTAGTTGGCCCAGTCGAACTGCGGCGCGCCGAGCGAGGCGGCCGGGCCGGTCGCCGGATAGGCGATACCGAGGCTGACCGTCTTGCCGCACTTGACCGTCTTCGCCGCCGCCGAGCTGAGGTGACGCGGCGCTCCGGCCGAGCCCCACGCCGTGGTGGCGACGATGACCGAGGTGAGAGCCGCGAAAGCCGCGACTGCCACAACCTTCTTCAACATTCATGCCCTCCTTTTGGTACGTCCTCACTTGTAAGACGCATGCCCCTGCCCAAGGTTTGCGTCGCAGCAGCGATCTGGCCCGCGACTCTACTCCGGCGCGCACGCCGTAGGAAGGGGACTCGCCGGTATATAGGCTCGCCCCGTGCGCTATTGCATCCAGGCCGAGGAGACCGGCGAGCCCGTTACGCAACTCTTCACCGTTCCGGAGTTCCAGCAGCGCCTACTCCGCTTCGACGGCGCGGGCGAAGAGCGCCGCGACGATGCGCGCGACGAGGTTCTCTACGTCCTCGAGGGCGAGGGAGCTGCAACGGTGGGCGGCGAGAAGCACGAGCTAGGGCCCGGGACTGGTGTATTCGTCGCCCGGGGCACGCCGTGGCGGATCGAGTCCACGCAGGGCCTGAAGCTGCTCTCGGTTCTCGTGGAGGAACCGCTCCCTGCCTCGGCGCGCCATGCAGTCGTCGCGTCCGGCGAGCGGGGGGCGGCGACGGCCGGGCGCGAGTTCACCCTCCTCGCACAGCCGGAGAACGGCTGCGAGTCGGTGACTCAGTTCGTCGGTTACATCCCGGTCGGGCGCGCACCCGACCATTTCCACAAGTACGACGAGGTCGTCTATGTGCTCGAGGGAGAAGGTGGCTTCCACGTCGACGGCGAGACCGCGCCGCTCCGGGCCGGGTCGTGCGTTCACCTGCCGGCCGGGCTCGTCCACTGCCTCGAGAACATGGGCCCCGGCGAGATGCGCGTGCTCGGCGTCTTCCGGCCGGCGGGCTCCCCGGCCGAGGCCTACTACCCCGACGGCACCGCCGCCGTCGTCGCGGGCGCCTGATGCCGCACATCGAGCGCACCGCGCACGTCGGCTGGGACGGGAATCTCGCCCGCGGGGCGGGGACTCTCGACGGGGAAAGCGGCGCGATCGCGCGGCTCCCCTTCTCGCTGCCGTCGCGGATCGGCGATCCGGGCGGCAAGACGAGCCCCGAGGAGCTCCTCGCGGGCGCGCACGGGGGCTGCATCACGATGTCCCTCGCCGGCGAGCTGACCGCAGGGGAGACGCCGCCGGGCCGCCTCGACGTGGCGTGCACGATCGTCATGGACGAGGTCGAGGGGCAGGGCCACCAGATCGTCGGCTCGCGCGTGGAGATCGTCGCACGGGTGGACGGGCTGGACGACGCCGCGCTGCAGGCCGCAGCCGAGCGGGCGGACGAAGGCTGTCCGTTCTCGCAGCTCCTCAAGCGTGCGGGCGCAGAGGTCACGGTCACCGCGCGGCTCGCGTGAGCCTGCACGAGCTCGCGGCCGCACGCCGGACGCACAAGGCGTTCGGGCCCGAGCCCGTGCCGCGCGAGACGTTGCTCGAGCTGCTCGCGGTCGCGCGGTTCGCACCGACGCACCACCTCACCCAGCCGTGGCGCTTTCGTGTCGTCGGGCCCCAGTCGCTGGCGGCGCTGAAGCGCATCGCAGGCGAGAAGGAAGCGCAGAAGCTCGACCGGGCGCCGACGCTCGTGCTCGCGACGGCCGCGCTCACCGGCGACCTGGTGCTCGACGAGGAGGACGTGTGCGCGACCGCCGCTGCGATCCAGCTCGTCCTGCTCGCCGCGACCGAGCGCGGTATCGCCACCTACTGGCGCACGCCCCAGGTCCTCCGCACGAAGGCCGGTCGGGAGGCGGTCGGACTGCCGCAGGGCGAGCGGTTCCTCGGCCTCCTCCACTTCGGAACGGCCGAGCGCGAGCCGGCGCCCCGCGAGCGCGAGCCGGTCGACAGCTACGTCGAGTTTCTGGTCTAGCCGCTAGGAGAGCGCAGTCTCGCCGGGCCGCGGCTCGTCGACCCCGGACTCGGGCGTGCCGACGACGGGAGGTTGCGCCGGACGGAGATAGAGGTACTCGTAGGCCAGCGCGGCGATCAGGGCGCCGAGCGCCGGGCCGAGGTAGTAGATCCAGCCCTCGCCCCAGTTGCCGGACACGAGCTCCGGGCCGAAGGCACGCGCCGGGTTCATCGCCGCGCCGGTGAGCGGGCCGCCGACGAAGACGTCGATCGTGATCGTGAGCCCGATCGCGAGGCCGGCAATCGCCTTGAAGGCGCCGCGCGGGTCGACGGCGGTGGCCCAGACGGCCCAGACGAGGAAGAACGTCAGGATCAACTCGAGCACGAAGCCTTTGCCGTCGCCGAAGCCCGGCGCGTGCGGCACCGAGCCGATCACGAGCTTGTGGAAGAAGCCGCGCAGGATCAGGGCAGCCAGCGTGGCGCCTAAGAACTGGAATGCCCAGTAGACCACGGCCAGGCGGAGCGTGATGCGGCGCGTCGCGACGAAGCCGAGGGTGATCGCGGGGTTGAAGTGACCGCCGGAGATGTGGCCGAGGTTCGTGACCATGATCCCGATCGCAAGCCCGTTCGCGAGCGCGACCGCGACGATGTCCTGCCCGGTGACGATGCCCGCGCCGCCGCCGATGAAGATCAGCGTGAAGGTGCCGACGAACTCGGCGATCCCGCGCTGCATCGCGTCCTGGTCCACGGCGCGCAACGCTACGGGGACGTCCGGACGGCATCCTGCGCTTGGGAGGTATGACGATGCGCTGCAGCGGGTACACGCACCGTCGTGAGCGGGGTCGGTCAGGAGAGGAAGTTCGAGGTGGAGTGCCCTCACTGCCACAAACCGTTCGCCGCAGAGCCGATCGAGGGAGGCCGCGCCGCCCGCTACCTCGGCTTCAAGTGCCCGCACTGCAAGCTTTTCGTCCCGCTCCAACGCGCCGCGGACGCCAGCCTGAGCCGCGACCCGGACGCGGCCCCATAGACCGGCTCAGCCAGCGCTAGGGCCGTGGCCGGGCGAGACGTGTCCTGGTAACTGATACCGAGACAGGTCCCGAACGGAGAGGACTCCGCCGCTCGAGCGGCTTCCTAGCCGCCGGCGGCGACAGCGGACCTGTCTCGGTATCTGATACCGGGACCTCGCCGCTCGGGACGGGGCTTGTCCTTTGCGGACAGCTAGCGGACGTGGCCGAGGCGGACGTGTGTAGCGCTAGCTGACTGCGTCGCGGAGCGCCTGCGCCTCGGGCAGGTGCTCGAGCTTCTTCAGCGTGTTGTTCTCGATCTGGCGGATCCGCTCGCGGGTGACGCCGAAGGCACGACCGACTTCCTCGAGGGTGCGCGGCTCCCCGCCGAGCAGCCCGTAGCGAAGCTCGATCACCTCGCGCTCGCGCCGCGGCAGCGCGTTGAGCGCGTTCACGACGTCCTCCCGCCTCAGCATCAGCTGGGCCGTGTCGTACGGCGACTCCGCCGCCTCGTCCTCGACGAAGTCGCCGAGCGAGGAGTCCTCCTCCTCGCCGATCGGCTTCTCGAGCGAGATGGGGAGCTGCGACATGCGCAGGATCTCGCGCACCTCCTCCGTCGTCATCTCGAGCTCCTCGGCGATCTCCTCCGGGCTCGGCTCGCGCCCGAGCCGCTGCACGAGCTGCCGCTCGATGTGGACGACCTTGTTCAGCTTCTCGACCATGTGGACGGGGATCCGGATCGTGCGCGCCTTGTCGGCGATCGCTCGTGTGACGGCCTGCCGGATCCACCACGTCGCGTAGGTGGAGAACTTGTACCCCTTGCGGTAGTCGAACTTCTCCACCGCCCGGATCAGGCCGAGCGAGCCTTCCTGGATCAGGTCGAGGAAAGAGAGGCCGCGGCCGAGGTAGCCCTTCGCGATCGAGACGACGAGGCGAAGGTTGGCCTCGATCATCGCGGTCTTCGCGCTCATGTCTCCACGCTCGATCCGCTTCGCAAGCGTCACCTCCTGGTCGGCGGTCAGGAGCGGCACCTTGCCGATCTCGCGGAGGTAGAGGCGAAGCGAGTCGAGCGAGGGCTCGACGGTGAGGTCGAGCTTCGGCGCGGCGACGACCTTCTCGTCCTCCGGCGGCGGCGGCTCGTGCGGCGGCGCCTTGTGCCGCTCGCCCTCGACGACGTCGACTCCGTGCTCGACCAGGTAGGTGTAGAAGTCCTCGGCCTGCTCCTTCGTCAGCTGGACATCCTCGAGCCCGTTGGCGATCTCGTCGTAGGACAGGAAGCCTTTCTCCCTCCCCTCGGCAACGAGCTTGTGGAGCTCTTCGACGTCAGGAAGCGAGATGTCGACGGTGAGCACGTCCCGAAACCTCCCGGCCTAGTTGTCCACGGCAGCGCTACTACAACCGACCGCGGCAGCCCCTCCCGTGCCCCGGTCCTCCCTCAATCGCGCCGCGGATACTAGTCAGGACCCGCCAATTCGTAAAGAAGTTGTCAACGCCGGGCGACGAGCTCGCCGACCTGCTCCCCGCGCGTGTTGAGCACCGGCCGGGCGGCGAGGTCCGGGAGATCGACGCCGAGCCGCCCGAGGAAGGCGGCGAGCGCGGGCGCGTGGGCACGGCCCGCGCCGTCCTCCGCCTTCAGAGCGACACCGATGCCCTCAGGGCCGACCGCGCAAAGAAGGCCTTCGGCACCGCCCTTCGCGAGCCAGCCGGGCGCGGCGCGCATGAGGAGATAGTCCGCGCCGTCGGGACCGCCGACGAGGTCCGGCCGGGCCCGCATCGCAGCCGCGACCCGCGAGCCGCCGGTCAGGGACTCGAGCCGCGAGAACGCATGCGCCATCCGCTCGAGCGTGAGCGCGAAGGTGACGATGCCACAGCCGTCGGTGCCGGTCGCGAGCGACTCCGGCTCGACCTCCGCGGCCTCGGCGTGAACCTCGAGATACGCCTGCTGCACCGGGTGCTCCGGCCGGCGGTATCCCTGCGTCGCCCAGCCGCGCGCGCGGCAGAGGGCGAGCATCCCGGCGTGGTTCCCGGAGCAGTTGTTGTGAACGAGCTCCGGCGGACGGCCCTCCTGCGGCCCGAGCTCGAGGTCGCCCTCCGTCGCCTCGGCCCGCGCGAGTAGCGCCCGCACGGCGGCCACCTGCTCGGGCGTGTCGTGATGGGAGGCGCACGCGATCGCAAGCTCGCCGTCCGGCAGGTCGTCGCGGGCGCGGACGAGCGGGATTGCCTGCAGCGGCTTGGAGGAGGAGCGCATGAAGCAGCGCAGCGACGGGTCGCCGGCCACCGCCACCACCTCGCCGCCCCGAACGGCGACGGCGCGCACCCGGTGCGCCGCCTCGACGACCCCATTCCGGCGCACCTCGACCACGATCGGCTCGCTCACGCGCGCGAACCATACGCACCTTTGCGAACGGTCGGCTTTTTCAGTATGGTCGGGATATGCCGACCGTTGATGGTCACGACTACGAGGCCGCAGACACGCTGCTCGTCGCCGAGCCGGCGCAGCTGCGGGCGATGGCCGATCCGTTCCGCAGCCAGCTGATCCAGCTGCTGCGCGACCGGGCGCGTTCCACGCAAGAGCTCTCCGGTGAGCTCTCGGTTCCGAAGGGAACCGTCGGTCACCACCTGAAGGTCCTCGAGTCGGCGGGTCTGATCCGCGTCGTCCGTACCCGCAAGGTTCGCGCGGTGACGGAGAAGTTCTACGGCCGCACGGCGCGGCTCTTCCTCTTCCAGACCGAGGACCCCGCGGACAGTCGTGCACTCTCGGCGGTCACCCTCCGTCAGGCCGCAGGCGAGGTCGAGGTCGCTCCGATCGTGAGCGGCTTCGGCCTCGTCCGCGCACGCCTGACGAAGAAGGACATGGAGCGCTTTGAGCGGCGGACGCAGAAGCTGCTGGACGACTTCCGCTCCGCCGACGCTCCCGGCGGAACCCCGAGCTCCCTGACGGCCGGCATCTGGGCCACGGAGACCGATGATGCGTAGGCCTTCCGGAGCCCTGTGGTCGCACCGCGACTTCCTGAAGCTCTGGACCGGTCAGGCGATCAGCGAGTTCGGCTCGCAGGTCTCCCAGCTAGCGATCCCCTGGGTTGCCCTGGTGACGCTGAACGCGACCGCGTTCGAGGTGGCAACGCTCGGAACGGTGGAGTTCCTGCCGTTCGTGCTCTTCACGCTCCCGGCCGGAGTGTGGGTCGACCGGCTCCGGCGCCGCTCGGTGCTGATCGTCGGCGATCTCGGCCGCGCAGTGCTGCTCTCCTCCATCCCGGTCGCGTACCTCGCCGGCGCCCTAACGCTCGCCCAGTTGTACATCGTCGGCTTCCTGGTCGGCATCCACACCGTGTTCTTCGATGTCGCGTATCAGTCGTACCTGCCGGAGATCGTCGACCGCGATGCCCTGATCGAGGGCAATTCGAAGCTGAACGTCACCTCCTCTGGCGCGCAGCTGGCCGGGCCCGGTGCCGCAGGCGGACTCATCGCGCTCGCGACCGCCCCGTACGCGATCCTCGTCGACGCGATCAGCTTCGTCGTCTCGGGCGGCTTCACGATCTGGATCCGGAAGCGCCCGGAGGAGCCGGAGCAACCGGTCGAGAGGCGGCACCTGCTGGTCGAGCTGTGGGAGGGACTGCGCTACGTGCTCCGCCACCGCCTGCTGTTCCCGCAGGCCATGTCGACCGGAGTCTCGAACTTCTTCTCGAGCGTCCTCTTCTCGATCATCATCGTCTACGCACACCGCAAGCTCGGGATGTCGTCGGGACTGATCGGGCTGTCGTTCTCACTCGCCGCCATCGGCTGGATGATCGGAGCCGCGCAGGCCGACCGTCTCCGTCGCTGGCTCGGGGTCGGCGGCGCGACGATCCTCGGCGCGTCGCTCTCGGGCCCCGCCGGGCTGTTCGTACCGTTCGCGCCCAGGAGCTTCCCGGTGCCGTTCCTCGTCGCGGGCGCTGCCATCATGGGCTTCGGGGCCGTCGTCTACAACATCCAGCAGGTGAGCCTGCGCCAGGCGATCTGCCCGCCGCGCCTGCAGGGACGGATGAACGCGAGCATGCGCTTCCTCGTCTGGGGGACGATGCCCCTCGGCTCGCTGACGGGCGGGGCGATCGCGGCAACGGCGGGGCTGCGGACCGCGCTCTTCGTGGGCGCGATCGGCGGCTTCTCGTCGATCCTGCCGATCGTCTTCTCCCCCATTCGCTCTTTGCGCGAGTTTCCAGGCGCCGAGGAGGATCCGCTCCTCCAGCACGAGGCCGGAGTCGTCACCGAGATGGGCGGCCCCGCCGCGGCAGACGCGTAGGAGGATTGCGAAACGTCGCTCGTCGTCGGCGTGCGATGGTCGTTCGCTGACAAGGACGCAGGGAGCGCGAATAGCAGCGCTATTCGCGCGACTGAGGACGCCGCTCAGCGGGCGAGCAGCGTGCGCCGCCGGCTCAGCTTGCCTTTCGCCAAACCCTCCTGGGCCGGTACCTTCGACCCATGCCGGAGCTTCCGGAGATGGAGGCGTGGCGGCACCAGCTCGACGACCCGGTGTCGGCCTTCCCGATCGCCCGGGCCGGCCCGGCGCACATCGCCACGCTGAAGACGTTCGACCCGCCGCTCGACGCGCTCGAGGGACGTCGCTTCCGCGGTGCCGAGCGCCGGGGCAAGCGCCTCCTCTTCCCCACCGACGACGGCGAGCTCGTGCTGCTCGTCCACCTGATGACCGCCGGCCGCCTCAAGTTCCTCCGGGCCGGCGAGAAGGGCCCGAAGACGCCTGCGTTCGCGCTCGAATTCCAGGGCGGCTCGAAGCTCGTCCTGACGGAGAACGCCCGCAAGAAGCGCGCCGGAGTCTGGCTGCTCACGCCGGAGGCTGTTGAGGCCGAGCTGGAGCATCTCGGGCCCGAGGCGCTCGGGCTCGGGGCGGAGCGGCTCGGCGAGATCGTCCACGGCGAGTCGCGGCGGTTGCACGCGCTGCTCCGCAACCAGCACCTGATCGCGGGCATCGGCCGGGCGTGGGCGAACGAGATCCTCCATACCGCGCAGCTCTCGCCGTACGCGCTCTCGAGCGACCTGGACGACGAGGAGGTGGCGCGACTCGCAGCCGCGATGGACTCCGAGCTCGAGCGCGGGCTCGAGCTGCGCGAGGCGGGCGCCTCCGACGAGAAGACGTACCGCGTCCACCGGCGACTCGGCCAGCCCTGCCACGTCTGCGCCAGCTCCATCGCGCAGGTCGACTTCGAGGAGCACACGATCTTCTACTGCCCGACCTGCCAGACGGGCGGCCGCGTCCTCAAGGACCGGCGTCTCTCTCGCCTGCTGAGGTGAGTGCGGTCGTTCTCCGGGCTACGAGGCGATCGCCCGATGCTCGCGCGCTCGGCGGACGGCTGCGGTTCGTGTGCTGACGCCGAGCTTCGCGTACGCGTTCTCGAGGTGCTTTCGCACCGTTGCAGGCGAGATCCAGAGCGCCCTTGCGACCTCTGCGTTGGCATGGCCTTCGGCGATGAGCGTCAGGATCTCGCGCTCGCGAGTCGTCAGACCGAGCGGCCGCTGCTCGGACAGCAGGAGGACGCCGGGCCGAACACGATCTGCGAGGAGCGGCTCGACCCGCGGCACGTCGTCGAGCGTCAGACGGTAGGCGCCGAGGAGCCGCAAGGCCCGCGGCGTCGCGAACTCCGCCCGGCCGGCATCGTCCAGCAGCACGAGCGCCTCGTCGGCTGTCTCCAGCGCGGCCAGCGCCGCATCGGCGCGCTTCCGCGCTTCGCTCTGCCGGTAGCGAAGCGTGAACAGGGGACACAGCAAGTCCAGGATCGCGCGTTCGCGCTCGCCGAAGTCTTTGCCGTCGGTTCCGTTGGCGAACAAGAACATCTTCGTGTGGGTCAGGGGCGCGGGGATGCCGACGCCGATCTCGTACTCGATCCCTGCCGGCCGGAAGAAGTCGGCGTAGATCTCCAGGCGATGGAGCTCTCGAAGCGTCAGGAAGTCGGAGAGCTTGCGTGCGGAGAAGTCGCCCGTCCGGTCCTCGTACACGCAGGTCGGGTACTGGTGACGCAGACGCCAGTACGCGTCGGCGAGACCGTCGGCGTCGTAGCCCTCCGGCTCGGGAACCGCTACCTCGGCGACCACGCGGCCGCCGATGCGGTCGAGCTCGCAGTAGCCCGCGGACTCGCTACCCACCAGCTCTCGGAGCAACTCGAGCAGCCGGGCAGGGAACGGCTCGGGCTCCTGGGCGGCGGCGAGCTCGGAGCCGAAGCGGCCGACACCTTCCAGGTCTGGGCCCCGGAGGCGAACCATTCGCCCAAAGATACGACGTACGTCGTATTTCCACAATCGAAGCGGTCGTTCACGCTCCTTGCATGAACCGCTTCCTCGTTTTCGCAGTCGCCCTCGCCACCACACTCGCAGTAGCGAGCGCCGCGGGGGCCACGTTCGACCAGAACGTCATCCCGTACCAGCCCGGCAACCCTCAGACCAACGGCTGTCCGGCAGGCTGGGAGGCGCTCGCGCTCGGCGACCTCGCCCCGTTCGGTTACCAGGCTCCTTCGGCGCTCGACGCAAGCGGCAACGGCGACGGCATCGTCTGCGGCCTCCCCTGGACGGCTGCCGAGCAAGCCGCGCGGCTCCCGAGCGCGCCCGTGCCCGTCGTGTTCGACTTCCAGGACAACGACCTGCCCGCCACCGCCGAGCACCGGCTCGTAGGCGAGTTCTGCTCGAATCCCGCGGCGCAACCCAAACCGGGCGCATGCATCTCTCTCTCCTACGAGGGTCAGACCGCAATGGGCTTCACCGGCTCCGAGAACCGGCTCCTGACGCTGAAGCCCGGCACGTACTGGCTGACGGTGAACGACACCAGCGCCGCCCACAACTTCGCGCTCCAGAGCCCGGACGGAAGCCAACAGGACATCACGGGCGTGACCAACACGCCCGGCTGGGGGACCTTCAAGGCGACGCTCACGCCGGGCGCCTGGGTGCTCTTCTGCTCGGCGGACGACCACCGCGCCGATGGCATGTTCGTCGACATCCAGGTGGCCGGGGGAAGTCGGGCCGGCTAGCCACGAGACCCGCGGCAGACGCAGCCGCGCGGGACGCTCCCGTGCGGCTGCGTTAGGCTCCCCTGCATGGCAACGGTCGCGGAGGTGATGAACCGGAACGTCCTCACCGTCGACCCGACGGCGTCCATCGGCGAGGCCGCCGAGAAGATGATGGACGCCGGCGTCGGCGCCGTCGTCGTGATGGAGGACATGGTGCGGATGGTCGGCATCGTCACCGAGCGCGACATCCTCCGCGCGGTCGCGCAGAGGGCACGCGCCGCCGAGGCGCGCGTGCGGCAGTGGATGACCGAGAGCGTGATCACGATCGAGCCGGAGACGACCGTCGAGGAAGCGGCGCAGATGATGTTCGAGCGCAACTTCCGCCACCTGCCGGTGTCGAAGGACGGCCGCCTGCTCGGCATCGTCAGCCTCCGCCGCCTCTCCCAACACGAGTTCGAGCACGGGAAGGAGTCCGTCGGACCGGCCCATTAGGGTCGGCCCGGTGATCAGGCTCTTCCCGAATCGCGGCGGCTGGCTCGAGGTCGTCTGCGGCCCGATGTTCAGCGGCAAGAGCGAGGAGCTGATCCGCCGTCTGCGCCGCGCCGAGATCGCCGGCCAGCGCGTGCTGATCGTCAAGCCGCGCATCGACAACCGGTACGACATCGGCCACGTCGTGAGCCACGCCGGCGCGCGGATGCGCGCGGTCGCGGTCGACGATCCGGCAGACATCCCCGGTCTCGTCGACGGCTACGACGTGGTGGGTGTCGACGAGGTTCAGTTCTTCCCGCCGCAGATCACCCTCGTCCTCGACGGGCTCGTGGAATACGGGCTGCGGATCATCGCGTGCGGGCTCGACCAGGACTTCCGGGGCCTCCCGTTCGGCGCGATGCCCGAGCTGCTCTGCCGCGCGGAACTCGTCGACAAGCTGCAGGCCGTCTGCCACGCGTGCGGCGGCCCGGCGACGATGACTCAGCGGCTCGTCGACGGCGCCCCGGCGGCCGCCGACGGCGACACGATCGTGGTCGGAGCGCTCGAGCAGTACGAAGCGCGCTGCCGCTCGTGCCACCAGCTGGCGGCACCGGCGTTCGCAGCCGGCTAGGCCGACTCGCGGTGATCACGCTCTCCTAGCGGTCAGGCGAGGCGGATCACGAGCGTCTCGCCGTCGACCACGACGGAGCCGCCGAGGCGCCGCACCAGCCGCACCGCGACCGCCGCGCCGAGATCGCGCAGATCCTCGCCGAGGACGACCGGGGCGGAGGCGGCCGTCACGCGCGAGAGCCGGATCTCGGTGCCGTCCACCTCCACGTCGACCTCGTCGAGGCCGCCGTGGCGGAGCGCCGACTGGAAGAGCGCCGCGAGCCCGCGCTCGACGGCGCCCGTGTCCGTCTCGAGCGCGGTCCCGGAGCCGATGACACGGACGCGCTCCTCGCCGAGCCGGGCCGCGGCCGCGCGCGCCAGCTCGAGCGTGTCCGCCTCGCGCGGCGCCGGGTCGTAGCGGTCCGACTCGATCCGTGCGGCGAGAGACAGCTCCTCGATCAGCTCGGCCAGCTGGGCCGATGCCGCGTCGATCATCTCGACGTACCGGTCGGCAGGAGGCTCCAGCCCGCCGCTTCGCGCGAGCGTCGTGGCGAACCCGTGCACGGTCGCGAGCGGGGTGCGCAGGTCGTGGCAGGCGAGCGACACGAGCCGCGCGAAATCGCTGTCGTCGGACAAGGCGGGTCTAACCTAACCGGATGGAGCACACCGAGGCACCCGACCTACAGGCGGCGGCGCCGGAGGTGGCGCTCGGCCTGTCGAGCGTCGGGGTCAGCGGCGTCCAGAAGGCAGTCCGCATCGGACGCGGCCGCGGCGAGAAGCTCATAGCCGCGACGATCGACTGCACCGTCGACCTCGACCCGCGCCAGAAGGGCGTCCACATGTCGCGTTTCCCCGAGCTCTTCGAGGAGGCGGTCGAGAGCGTGGTGGACGACGACGCGTTCCTCGTCGAGGACCTCGCGGAGCATGTGGCGCGCCGCGTGGTCGACCGGCAAGAGGCGCTGCTGGCCGAGGTGCGGATCGTCGCGCGCTATCCATACGAGCGGCGCACTCCCGTCACAAGGCTCGCGACGCAGGAGATGGTCTCGCTGATCGGGATCGCCGCGGCTTCGCGCGAGCGCGTGCGGCGGGTCGTCGGGGTCGAGGCGACCGGGATCAACGCCTGCCCCTGCGCGCAGGGTCTCCTCCGCGGCGCTGCGACCGACCGGCTGCTCGAGGCGGGCTTCGAAAGCGGCGACGTCGAGCGGATCCTCGAGCTCGTCCCCATTGCGACGCACAACCAGCGCGGCCGCGGCACGCTCCTCGTCGGCACGGCCGAGCGCCTCAACGCCGAGCGGCTCGTGGAGATCGTGGAGGGCTCGATGAGCTCGCCGATCTACGAGCTTCTCAAGCGACCCGACGAGCTGTTCGTCGTCGAGCACGCGCACCTGCAGCCGCGGTTTGTCGAGGACTCGGTGCGCGTCGCGCTCAAGAGCGTCCTCGACGAGCTGCCCCGGCTCGACGACGGTGCCTTCGTCCTCTCGCGCCAGCTCAACTTCGAGACGATCCACGCCCACGAGGTCGTCGCCGAGCGCCACGGGACGATCGGCGAGCTGCGCGCAGAGCTCGAGGGCGCCGGACACGGCCCGGCTGCGCACACCGAGCTCAGGGATTGGCTTCGCCCGTAGCGCTGCGGCGCCGCCGCAGCACGAAGCGGTTCTCCTCGCCGCGCCAGAGGCGCCCGAGGTTCGCGCGGTGGAGGAAGGCGACCCCCACCCCCGCAGCGCCGCCGAAGGCGATCACCGGCCAGGGGTAGCCGAACAGCCAGGCCCAGAAGGCGAGCGACCCGGCGGCGGTGACCGACGCAACCGACGCGTACCGCGTGAGGGCGAAGACGAGGATCCAGACGCCCGCGCCCGCCGCCCCGACGATCGGCGCGACGCCGAGGAACGCGCCCCCGGCGGTGGCCACCATCTTCCCGCCCTTCTCGAAGCGGAGGTAGATCGGCCGCCAGTGGCCGAGCATCGCGGCCGCGCCCGCGAGCACGCCGCTGCCGTGCCCGATCGCGAGGGTCGCCGCGAACGCCGGCGCGAAGCCCTTCGCGACGTCGAGCAGGGCGGCAGGCAGTCCGAGCTGCGGGCCGTAGACGCGCCAGGCGTTCGTCGCGCCGACGTTGCCGCTCCCTTTGGTGCGGATGTCCTCGCCGCGGAATATCCGGACGAGCCAGTAGCCGAACGTCAGCGAGCCGCACAGGTAGCCGGCGACGGCGAACGCGGCGGTTTCCACCCTGGAACCCTAGGTCGGGATGCCGTACTGCTCGATCCAGCCGTTCACGACGTCCCAGTCGAGATTCGTGAAGAACGCGTCGATGTACGAGGCGCGATCGGTCTGGTAGTCGAGGAAGTACGCGTGCTCGTAGACGTCGAGCGCGACGAGCGGCGTCGCGTTCCAGACCGGGAACGTGTTCTGCGCATCGCCGACGTAGTTGAAGAGACGGCCCTCGTCCCAGTCGAACGCCGTCCAGGCCCAGCCGCGCCCGGCCATGCCGGTCGCCCTGAGGTCGGCGCGCCAGGCGTCGGCCGAGCCGAAGTGCCGGGAGACGAGCTCCCCGAACGCGCCCTCCGGATCACCGCCCCCGCCGCCGAGGTGGCCGAAGTAGAGCTCGTGGTTCTTGATCCCGCCGATCGCGAAGCTGAGATCGACCTTCAGCGCGCGCAGCTCGGAGAAGACCTGGTTCGCCGCGGAGGCGTCCACGTCGGCGAGCCGGCGCAGGATCTCGTTCCGCTTCGCGACGTAGCCCTCGTACAGCTTGTAGTGCGCCTCGACCGACGCGCGCGAGATGCCGTCGAGCTCGTACACCTCCGGCCGCAGCGGCCGCGGGGCGATCTCCTCGAACCTGTAGACGAGCGTGGACACGAGCGCGGAGCATATCCTCCGTCGCAGAAGCGCAGCGCAGCTGAAAGGAGCCCCCAGATGGCCTTCGAACTGCCCGACCTGCCGTACGCCTACGACGCGCTCGAGCCGCACATCGACGCGGAGACGATGCGCATCCACCACGACCTCCACCACGGGGCCTACGTCACGAACGCGAACGCGGCGCTCGAGGGGACGCAGCTCGCGGACGCGTCCGTCGAGAGCGTGCTCACGAACCTCGACTCGCTCCCGGAGGACAAGCAGACGGCCGTTCGCAACAACGCCGGCGGCCACGCCAACCACGCGTTGTTCTGGCAGATCATGAGCCCGGATGGAGGCGGAGAGCCCGGCGGCGCGCTTCGCTCCGCGATCGACGACGCGTTCGGTTCCTTCGACGAGCTGCGGACTGCGGTCAACGACGGCGGCGTGAAGCGCTTCGGCAGCGGCTGGACCTGGCTCGTCTGGGACGGCACGGGCCTCTCGGTCTACTCCACGCCGAACCAGGACTCGCCGATCATGCAGAGCGACGTCCCCCTGCTCGGGATCGACGTGTGGGAGCACGCCTACTACCTCAAGTACCAGAACAAGCGCCCCGCCTATCTCGAGGCCTGGTGGAACGTCGTCAACTGGCCCGAGGTGGAACGCCGCTTCGCCGAGGCCCAGACGGGCTGAGGACAATCCGACCGAGGGCGAGATGCGTAAGAACAGTGGCGATATGGAGATTGCCCTCGATGTGCCCCAGCCGCGCCTGCGTGCCGTCCCGTCGGAGCCCGCGCCGCCCGACGACTCTGCGTCCGACGCGGAGTTGCTGCGGCGTGTCGCCGAGCGCGACCGCGAGGCCTTCGAGACTCTCTACGGCCGCTACGTCCGGTCGGTCTTCGGCCTCGCGCTGCGCAGGCTCGGGGACCGCGGTCACGCCGAGGATGCCGTGCAGGAGGCGTTCACGGCGGTCTGGCGCTCCGCCTCGACGTACCGGCCGGAGCGCGGCGCGGCCGGGGGCTGGATCTACACGGTCGCCCGGAACGCGATCGTCGACCGGCTGCGCCGCAACGGACTCGCCTTCGACGCGGAGCTTCCCGAGCTCGCGTCTCCGGAGCGGGGACCCGCGCAGCGGGCCGAGGACTCGGACGTGGCGTGGCGCGTGCACCGCGCCCTCGAGGACCTCCAGCCGCGCGAGCGCGAGGTGATCGAGCTCGCCTACTGGAGCGGCATGTCGCAGAGCGAGGTGGCGGAGTACCTCCACCTTCCGCTCGGAACCGTGAAGACCCGGACGCGGAGCGCGCTCGCGCGACTCGCGTCAGTGCTGGAAGGAGAGCTGCTGTGAACCGTGAGCCGACCCTCGACGATCTGATCGACGCCGAGACGACCGGCGAGGAGCGCGCGCGGTTGCGGGGGGTCCACGAGATGCTCCTCGAGGCGGGGCCGCCGCCGGAGCTGAGCCCGAAGCTCGAGGCCGGACCGACGCTCGGTATGACCTTGCAGCGAAAGCGGGCCCTGAAGCGGCGGGCGATGCTCCTGCTCGCCGCCACGCTCGCGGTCGTCGGTGTCTTCCTCGCCGGGTACGCGGTCGCGAACCGCGGCGGAGGCGGCAACTCCCCGGCGCTGACCGAGGCCCTCAAGGGCACTGGCCTCGCACCGCAGGCCCAGGGAACTCTGGAGGTCTGGGACTCGAGGGCCGGCAACTGGCCCATGACGCTCAGCGTCGTCGGGCTGAAGCAGCTGGCGCCCCACAGCTACTACGAGGTCTACCTCGTCCGCAACGGGAAGCCGTGGGGCTCGTGCGGGGCCTTCCGCGTCACGTCTGCGGGCGCCGGCGTCGTGACGGTGACGCTCACGGCCCCGTACACGCTCCGCAAGGGCGACTCCTGGGTGGTCACGCTGCGGGCTGCAGGCGGGACCGAGCCTGGCAAGACGGTCCTGCGCGCGGCGCCGATCAGGGCGTAGCCCTACTCAACCTCGGCGCCGAGCGAGCGGGCGAGCTGCACCGCGCCCGCCAGGTCGAGACGCGTCTGTGCGATCCGGGCCGCCGAGAGGTCGACGCCGTCGAGGTTCGCCTCGCGCAGGTCGGCGCCCGCGAGCGTCGCATTGTGCAGGCGGGCGCGCTTGAGGTCGGCTCCGCGCAGGTCCGCATCCGTCAGGTCGGCTTCGGAGAGATCCGCCTCGCGCAGCCGAACCCCCCGTAGCTCGAGACCGGTGAGCTCCTGGCCTCGGAGCAGTGCGTACGACCAGTCGCCGCCCTCGACCGTGAGCCCGGTCAGCGTCGCGCCGGCGAAGCTCGCTCCCACCAGCCTGCACTCGGAGAAGTGCGAGCCGAACAGGTTGGCGCTCTCGAAGGTCGAGTTGGCGAAGTCGGAGCCTACGTGCTCGGAGCCGTTGACCTGCGCGAGCGTGAAGTCGCAGCTGCGGAACGTGCAGCGCGTCGTGCGGAGGCCGGAGAGATCCAGGCCGCGGAAGCTCTCGTTCTCGTAGACCTCGTTCTCGAGCTCAGCGTCCGGCGCGGGCCTCATTGCGCATCTCGGACAGCAGCCGCTCGAGGCGCGGCTCGGTCGACTCGTCGACGAAGGTCATCGCCGCCGCGACGCCGGGATGGACTGCCGCGATCGCCTCCCGCATCTGGAGCGCGACGGCTCGGTAGGACGGATGCCCCTCGCGGCCCGAGCGGAGCTCGATCAGGTGGAGTGCCTCGCGCGCGTCGAGCTCGAGCACGTAACGGATCCGATAAGCGAGGCAGAGGGCGTACGGAGCCTCCTCGCCGAGCCCCTCGCCGCGGAGCCGTTCGTATTCCGCCCGGGACGTCTCGAGGGCGCGGGCGTACTCGGGACCGAGGCCCGCGTCCTCGACCTCGTGCGGGACGTCGGCGCCGAGGTCGGGCGAAAGCCGCTGCCACTGGCACGTGAGAAGGCGGTGCCGCTGCAGGTCGCGGAACGCGCCGTAGTCGGACACGATCTCGAACCGGTAGGTGAGCGTCTCGAAGCCGCGACCGGGCCGATGGCGCCGGTTCTCGCGCGTGGCGACGAGATCGCGAACGAGGGCGG
>DATEPQ010000177.1:0-5953 GCA_035273125.1 Gaiellaceae bacterium | reverse complement strand
GTTCGCGGACGCGAGCTTCGACGCCGTGGCCTGCCGCATCGCGGCCCATCACTTCCCGGACGTGCTCGCCGCGGTCAAGGAGATGGCGCGGGTGGCGAGCAACCGGGTCGTGATCTGCGACAACACCTTCACGAGCGAGAGTGCGGAGGAGGCGGACCGCCTGCGCGACCCGAGCCATGTCCGCAACTACGGCGTTCCGGAGTGGCGCACGTTTTTCGAGCTCGCCGGGCTCGAGGTCGCCGACGAGGCGACCCTGGTGCGGGACACCGACTTCGAGGACTGGCTCGACCGCACCGAGACACCGGAGGCCGACCGCCCGCGCATCCGCGAGCTGCTCGACGGCCGCATCCGGGACGGCCGGCTCGAGCTGCCCACCGTCGTCCTCAAGGGGACGAAGGCCGCCTAGATGGCGATCATCCTCGACAACGACACGCGCCTCGTCGTCGCCGGCCTGACCGGCTCGGAGGGCCGCTTCCACGGCCTCCGCAACCGCGCGTACGGCACGAACCTCGTCGCCGGCGTCACGCCGGGCAAGGGCGGCCAGGACGTCGAGGGCGTTCCCGTCTTCGACACCGTCGCCGAGGCGGTCGACAGGGTCGGCGCGAACACGTCGCTCATCTTCGTGCCGGCCCGTTTTGCCGTCGACGCGATCTACGAGGCGGTGGACGCGGGCGTCGCGACGGTGATCTGCATCACCGAGCACATCCCGGCGCACGACATGTTGCGCGCCTACACCTACTTCCGCGGCCGCGGCACGACGATGATCGGTCCGAACTGCCCCGGCGTGCTCTCGCCGGGCAAGGCGAACGCCGGGATCATCCCGGCCGAGATCTTCAGCGAGGGCGGCGTGGGGCTCGTCTCCCGCTCCGGCACGCTGACGTATCAGATCGGCCACGAGCTGACCCAGCTCGGGCTCGGCAACTCGACGATCGTCGGGATCGGCGGCGACCCGGTCGTCGGCTCCTCGTTCGTCGACGTGATCGCGAAGTTCGAGGCCGACGACCAGACCGAGCTGATCGTCCTGGTGGGTGAGATCGGCGGCGACGAGGAGGAAAAGGCGGCGGCTTATGTCGCCGAGCACGTGACGAAGCCGGTCCTCGCCTACATCGCCGGCTTCTCCGCGCCGCCCGGCAAGACGATGGGCCACGCGGGTGCGATCATCTCCGGCGCCTCGGGCACGGCGAAGGGGAAGAAGGAGGCGCTCGAGGCTCGCGGAATCGCGGTCGGCACGACGCCGACCGAGGTCGCGCAGATGGTGGCCGAGCGCATCAAGTAGCACCCGCCGGCCGGACGCGTGGTTACCCTCAACCCGTGATCTCGTTCGCCCGCGGCGTCCCGGCTCCGGAGTGCCTCGCTGTCGAGGAGCTCGCCGACTGCGCGCGCGCAGCGCTCGAGCGTGACGGCCGGACGATCCTGAGCTACGGCCCCGGCGGTGGCTACGGTCCGCTGCGCGAGTGGCTGGCGGAGCGGCACGGCGTCGAGCCGTCGCGCATCGTGATCACCAGCGGTTCGCTCCAGGGCTTCGTGTTCCTGGCGGAGCAACTCGTCCGGCCGGCCACGAAGGTACTCGTGGAGGCCCCGACGTACGACCGGCCGCTCAAGATCCTCACCCGCCTCGGCGCGGAGATCGTCACCGTGCCCATGGACGACGACGGGCTCATCCCCGACGAGCTTCCCGGAGGCGAGTTTGCGTTCCTGTACACGATCCCGACCTTCCAGAACCCGAGCGGGCGCACGCTGTCCGTCGAGCGCCGCCGTCGGCTCGCGGAGCTCGCGGCGGAGCGGAATCTGCTCGTGCTCGAAGACGACCCCTACGGCCTCGTCCGCTACGACGGCGACCCGCTCCCGAGTGTCTTCGAGCTGGCGGGCGGGGAACAGATCGCGTACTGCTCGTCCTTCTCGAAGACGGTGGCACCGGGGGTGCGTGTCGGGTGGTACGTCCTCCCGCCACAGCTTGCGTACGACATCGAGGCGCTCGCGGTCTCGACCTACATCTCGCCGCCGTACCTCTCGCAGGCGACGGTGCTCGAGTTCCTCCGCCGGCAGAGCTTCGAGCCGAACCTCGAGCGCGTCAATGGCCTGCTGCGCGAGCGGCGCGACGCGATGCTCGAGTCGCTCGCGCGCGAGCTCCCCGAGGACGCGAGCTGGACCCAGCCGGACGGCGGCTACTTCGTCTGGGTCGACCTTCCGTCCGGTCCTCCCAGCAGCGAGCTGCTGGCCGAGGCCGAGGAGGCCGGGGTCACCTTCGTCAAGGGGAGCGACTTCTTCCCCGGCGGACACGGCGGCGAGCGCTCGCTCCGGCTCGCCTTCAGCTTCGTCTCGCCCGAGGAGATCGCCGAAGGAGTCTCGGTGCTAGGGACCCTGGTGCGAGCGGCGCCGCCGGCGGCGCTCTAGCTGCGCGAGCAGGATCCCGCCGAGCAGCCCGACCCCGAGCGCGAGCAGGATCGTCCACACGAGCGACACGCGTGCCGTCGCGAGCACGAAGTGGATATTCACCTGCGTCCGGTTCTCGAGGACGAAGGCGATTGCCCAGGCCACGAGCAGGCCGAGGACGATCAGGCGCAGATAAAGCCGCGGCTGCCAGCGATCACTGACCTCGCTCGTGTCGATCCGGGGGCGGCGCAGGGGGCGCACGCCGGAATCCTACGCGGCTGCGTGAACCGCGAGCGCCCGCGGGACGAGCCGCGGCTGCGGCGGCGGCGTCAGCCGGCCGACCGACTGCGCTCGGAAGGTCGGGCAGATCGTCTCACCGGGGAGGGCACAGAGGCCGGCGCGCCGGAAGTAGCAATCTGCGCACGTTGGAGTGGAACGTTTGCTCATATAGCTGGTTGCTCTAGGGAGTACAGGCCGCTCTCGAGGTGCGATCATAGGGGCACGAGCCGCGGAAGCAAGCGTTGCCGCCCACGAAAACTGACGAATTTCCGCCAGTTTCGCGCGGCAGAAAAATGAGGGTTCGACCTACGCTCTCGGCAGCGTTGCCAGGGCGCGCAACGCCTGGTCGAACGTGCGCACTGCGATGATGCGGAGCGGTCCGGCGTAGCGCCGAGCATCGCGCGCGTTCTGTCCTGCGGGCACGAGGAAGACGTCCGCGCCGGCCTTGCGGACGCCGTAGGTCTTCTGCTTCACGCCCCCGATCGGCGCCACTCCACCGTTCAGCTCTATCTCGCCGGTGGCCGCCACCCGATGCCCGTGGAGCACGTTGCGGCCGAGCTTCTGCATCACCTCGAGCGCGAAGGCAAGACCAGCCGAGGGCCCGCCGATGCCGCTCGTGTCGATCGCGACCCGGAACGG
Source organism: Gaiellaceae bacterium (assembly GCA_035273125.1). Taxonomy (GTDB): domain Bacteria; phylum Actinomycetota; class Thermoleophilia; order Gaiellales; family Gaiellaceae; genus Palsa-739. The sequence continues at coordinate 2,662 of DATEPQ010000177.1, read as the reverse complement.
CAGCTTGATCGTCGCGGACTGGTCGGGCACGAACCCGACGAGGGCCCGGCCGCCTGCCTCGACGGTCCGGACGGGCACCGTCAGGAGCTTGCCCGCCCGGCGGACCCGCAACCTGACCACGGTTCCCGGCTTCACGTCGACGAGCGCGGCATGCAGTGCCTGCGGGGTGGGTGTCGGCTTGCCGTCGACGGCGACGATCACGTCCGCCGGCTGGAGGTTGCACGGAGCGTTCGTGCCGGCGATCAGCTGCGACACGGCCACTCCCGTGGGCTTGACGACCACGTGGTAGTGCAGCTTCCGCAGCGCGACGGCGGCCGCGACGCGCTGCGAGAACGCCATCTCCTGCAGCGCTGCCGCCGTGGCCTGCGTATCCGAGGAGCAGGGCGGCACGATCGCGTCGGCGGGGACGAGCGTGGCGTGGGGATGGATCGACGGAAAGAGCGCCTCGAGCGTGCTCGCGCGGCGCTCGATGACGTCGACGAAGTAGAGCTTCCCGGGCTTGCCGGGGCGGGCTCCCTGCACCTGGACGAGCGGTGCCACCGGATGCGCGACGTCCGGGAGGAGGATGTACTGGTTCGACGTGCCGGGGAAGGCGCCCGACGGGGTGGCCCAGAGAACCGCGCCCGCGATCAGCGCGAGCACGACGATCGCGCCCGCTCCGCGCCAGGGAGTGAGGTGCCGCCTCAAAACAGGAACCGCTTCAGTCCGCCGTCGACGACGAGAGTCTGCCCGGTGACGTACCGCGCGCGGTCGGAGGCGAGGAAGCACACGACATCGCCGAACTCCCGCGGCGTCCCCCAGCGCCGGAGGGCGATCTCCTCGAGCTGCTCGTCGCTCGGCCCGCCGGGATAGAGCTCGTCGAGCCTGGCCGTCGCGATCCGTCCCGGCGCGACGCAGTTGACCGTGATGCCCTTCTCCCCGACCTCCCTGCTGAGCGTCTTCAGCCAGCCGGTGAGCGCGGGTCGGAAGGTGTTCGAGAGGGCGAGATGCGTGGTCGGCTCCTGGGCGGCGAGCGAGGTGATCGCCACGATCCGGCCGGCGGGGCTGCGCTCGAGATGCTCGAGACAGAGCCGGACGAGCGTCACGGCCGGCCGCAGGAGGAGCCGGTAGGCGGATTCCAGGGACGCGTCGTCGGCGGCTCGAGCAGGGCCGGCTGGGGGGCCGCCGCCGTTCCAGACGAGCACGTCGAGACCCCCGAACCGCTCGACCGCGGTCGCGACCGCACGCTCGAGATCGACGTCCTCGTTCACGTCGCCGGCCACCGCCACGCCACCGAGACGCGCGGCATGTTGCTCGAGCTGGTCCGCGCGCCGGGCGAAGAGGACGACGTTGGCTCCCTCCTCCGACAGCGCCTCGGCGCTCGCGAGGCCGAGGCCGGACGAGGCGCCACTGACGAGCGCGGTGCGGCCGGTCAGTCCGAGATCCATGGCCGCGGAAGCTCTCCGCTCGAGGCGACGACCCGGGTGGTCATGCCGCCGCGGGCCGCGAACTCGCCCTCGACCTCGACGAACCGCGGCGAGCCGTCGGTCACGAGCTGCTCGAGCACCTCGTTCACGACCTCCTCCTGGAAGATCTTCCGCTCGCGGAAGGACGTCAGGTAGTCGCGCAGCGACTTGAGCTCGAACAGCTTTCCATCAGGGACGTAGCGGATGGTGAGCTCACCGAAGTCCGGCGCGTCGGTGAGCGGACAGACCGAGGTGAACTCCGGTGCGCCGAGCTCGACGAGGTAGTCGCGCCCCTGGAACCGGTTCTCGATCGTCTCGAGCAACTGAGCTCACGTCGAGAGCACACCGACGACGTCGCGAACCGCGTCGGCGCTCTGCTCGAGCGCAGTGCGCTCGTCGTCGGAAAGCTCGAGCTCGACGATCTCCTCGATCCCGCCGGCCCCGAGCTTCACCGGCACCCCGATGTAGAGGCCGTCGATCCCGTACTCGCCCTCGAGCAGCGCCGTGCAGGGCAGGACGCGCTTCTGGTCGAGCAGGATGGCGTCGACCATCTCTGCGACGGCGGCGCCCGGGGCGTACCAGGCAGAGGTGCCGAGCAGCTGCACGACCTCCCCTCCGCCCTTGGCGGTGCGCTCGACCATCTCCTGGATCTTCTCCTCGGGCACCAGCTTGCGCAGAGGCACACCGCCGACGGTCGCCGCCGAGACGACGGGCACCATCTGGTCGCCGTGGCCGCCCAGCACGAGTGCCTGGACGTCGCGGACGGAGGCACCGGTCTCCCAGGCGATGAAGGTGCGGAAACGGGCGGTGTCGAGGATCCCGGCCTGGCCGAAGACACGCTCCTTCGGGAAGCCCGACACGCTCTTGGCCACGTGGCACATCGCGTCGAGCGGGTTCGAGAGGACGACGATCGTGCAGTCGGGGCTCTGCGCGACGATCTGCTCGGTGACCGAGCCGACGATCTTCTCGTTCGTCGTCACGAGGTCGTCGCGCGACATACCGGGCGAGCGCGGCAGGCCCGCGGTGATCACCACGACGTCCGAGCCGGCCGACTCCTCGTAGCCGTTCGAGCCGGTGATGTTGGGCTCGAAGCCGAGGATCGGGCCCATCTGGTTCAGATCGAGCGCTTTGCCCTGCGGCAGCCCTTCCTTGATGTCCGTGAGGACGACGTCCGCGTAGTCGCGCGCCGCGAGGATGTGCGCGGCGGTCGCGCCCGT
>DATEPQ010000176.1:0-2755 GCA_035273125.1 Gaiellaceae bacterium | reverse complement strand
TGGTCGAGCCGGTCGTCGAGCTGCCAGAGGTCGGCGCGGTCGATCGCGTCCTGCACCTTCGCCTGCTCGGCGAGGAGCGTGTCGAAGTCTGCGTCGGGCTCGGCGAAGGCGGCGCTGATCTCGTTGAAGCGGTCGAGCAGGTCGCGCAGCGGGCGGACGCCGTCCTCGACGTTGCCGCGCACGTCCTTGGCCGGGTCGAGCTCGGGCTCCTGTTCGAGCAGGCCGACGGTCGCGCCGGGCGCGAGCTCGGCGACGCCCGAGGAGGGCTCGTCCTTGCCGGCCATGATGCGCAGCAGGGTCGATTTGCCGGCGCCGTTCGGGCCGAGCACACCGATCTTGGCTCCCGGCAGGAAGGAGAGCGAGATGTTGGCCAGCACCTGCCGGTCCGGGCCGTAGAACTTGTCGGCCCGGTACATCGTGTAGACGTAATCAGCCATTCCGCTCCTGCGCCGGCCAAGCCGGCGCCTCGCTCCTTTCCGACTCCGTCGAGCCTACGTCGGTGGACATCGGCGGCGGACGATAGCGGCCTCGTTACGATGATCGAGATGGCTACAAGCGCCGTGACCAAGCTGGACGCGCACGTGCTGCGGCGGGACTTTCCGATCTTCGAGCAGGAGATCCACGGCAAGCCGCTCGCCTTCCTCGACTCGGCCGCCAGCTCGCAGAAGCCGCGCCAGGTGCTCGACGCCATGACGGAGTTCTACGAGACCTCTTATGCGAACGTCCACCGCGGCGTCTACGTCCTCGCCGAGCGCGCCACCGAGGCGCTCGAGCACGCGCGCGAACGGGTACGAGCCTTCCTCAACGCCCCCAACGCGCGTGAGGTGATCTTCGTCCGCAATGCGACCGAGGGGATCAACCTCGTGGCGTATGCGTGGGGCCTCTCGAACCTCGGCCCGGGCGACCTGGTCGTCGTGACCGAGCTCGAGCACCACTCGAACTTCGTGCCCTGGCAGTTCATCGCCGGCAAGACGGGCGCCGAGCTGCGGATGATCCCGCTCGACGAGCAGGGCGAGCTCGACCTCTCCACCCTGGACGAGGTCACTCGCGACGGCCGCGTCAAGGTGGTCGCGACGAACCTGATCTCGAACTCGCTCGGCACGATCAACCCGGTGGCGAAGCTCGCCGAGTGGGCGCACGCGCAGGGTGCGATCTACGTCTGCGACGCCGCGCAGGGAGCGCCGCACACGAAGGTCGACGTGCAGGCGCTCGGTGTCGATTTCCTCGCGATCTCGGGCCACAAGATGTGCGGGCCGAGCGGGGCGAGCGCGCTCTGGGGGCGCACGGAGCTGCTGCTCGCGATGGATCCGTTCCTCACCGGCGGCCACATGATCAACTCGGTGCGCCTCGAGAAGACGACCTGGGGCGAGCTGCCGCACAAGTTCGAGGCGGGCACGGCGCCGATGGCGGAGGCCGTCGGCCTCGGCGCGGCGATCGACTATCTCGAGGCCGTCGGCCTCGACGCGATCGAGGCGCACGAGCACGAGCTCGCCGCCTACGCGCTCGGGCGGCTCGGGGAGGTGCCGGGGATCAAGCTCTACGGCCCGCCCGCCGACCGGCGCGCCGGCATCGTCTCGTTCAACTTCGAGGACATCCACCCGCACGACGTCGCGCAGATCCTCGACCTGCAGGGCGTCGCGATCCGCGCCGGGCACCACTGCTGCCAGCCGCTGATGCAGAAGCTCGGCGTCGCGGCCACCAACCGGGCGAGCTTCTACCTCTACACGATCCCCGAGGAGATCGACCAGCTCGTCGACGGGCTGCACGCCGTCCGTAAGGTGTTTGCCTGATGGACGCCGGACTCGAGAGTCTGTATCGCGAGGTCATTCTCGACCACTACAAGAACCCCCGCGGGCACGGGGTGATCGAGGACGCCGACGCCGAGGCCGAGGGCCAGAACCCGCTCTGCGGCGACGAGGTCTCGATCTACGTCGAGTTCGGCAAGGACGGCGAGACGATCGACGAGGTGAAGTTCTCGGGCCGCGGCTGTGCGATCTCGCAGGCGGCCACCTCGATGCTGATGGAGATGACGAAGGGGCGGACGGCCGCGGAGGTCGCGGGGCTCGACAAGGACGAGCTGCTCGCGGAGATCGGCGTCCCGCTCACGCCGGTGCGGCTCAAGTGCGCGATGCTCGGCCTCACGACGCTCAAGGTCGCGCTGCACAAGGCGAAGGGGACGCCGCTCCCCGAGGGCCTCGCCGGTTTCGACGAGCTCGACCTGAGTTAGCGGTGGCGGAGATCGAGGTCGCTGCGGCCGACGAGTTCCCGCCCGGCTCGTCGAAGATCGTCCGCCAGGGGAACCTGTTCGTCGGCGTCTACAACTGCGGCGGCCAGCTGTACGCGATCGAGGACCGCTGCTCGCACGACGACGGCCCGCTTTGCGAGGGCGACTGGGACGAGGAGAGTTGCTGCGTCGTCTGCCCGCGGCACGGGTCGCAGTTCGAGCTCTCGACCGGCCGGCCGATCTCGCTGCCGGCGACCGACCCCGTCGAGACCTATCCGGTCCGCGTGGTCGACGGCTCGATCGTCCTCGAGCTGCCGTAGCTCAGCGCTGCAGCACCGGCTCGCGGGACTTCTTCTCCCTCGAGGTCGTCTCGTCGGACTCCGGCGCGTTCTGGAGCAGCCGGCGGAGGCGCGGGAGCATGAGGAACGAAAGCGGCTGCGGCAGCCAGATTGCAAAGAAGCGGTAGCTGAAGGTGCCGAGGACTGCGGCGACCCACGGTGCGCCGCAGTACCAGAGCGTCGCCGCGAGCGC
>DATEPQ010000175.1:0-7746 GCA_035273125.1 Gaiellaceae bacterium | reverse complement strand
GGACTCCTACGTCGAAGCCGGGTTCGTGGTCGCGCTTGAGGACGTAGCCGTCGGGCCTCTCCTCGGTGAGTATCGGGAGATGATCCGAAGTCGGCCGTGCCATCTGGTGGTCTTGGCGCCCTCACTCGAGACGCTGGCCGAACGTGAGCGGCGACGGGGCGATAGAGGCTATCTCGGTGCTTGGACGGTCGAGGGTCATCATGAGGAATTCAGGACAACGACGCCACGACTCGGGCTTTGGCTCGATACGTCCGATCAGACACCCGAGCAGACGGTGGGCGAAATTCTCGAGCGGACCGGCGCGGACTAGAGCACCGCAACCGTACGGATCTCGCCGCGCTCGCCGATGCGGGGGAGGCACGCGGGCACCTCGTCGAGCGAGATCGTGCTCGTCACGAAGCGGGCGAGGTCGATCCGGCCGTCGAGCGCGGCCTGGGCGAGGAACGGGAAATCGTCCTGCGGGATCGTGTCGCCGCCGTGCGTGACCGCGATGGTGACCTTAGGGTCGAAGACGTCGGCCACGAGATCCACGTCGAGCTTCGCGCCCGGAAACGGCAAGCCCACAAGCGTCGCGGTTCCTGCGTAGGTGCACATGCGGATCGCCTGCGCGAGCCCGCTTGCCGCTCCCACGGCCGAGAACGCGTGCTCGACGCCGCGGCCGCCCGTCAGCTCGCGCACGACCGCGACGGCATCGGTGGCGGACGCGTCGACCACGTCGGTCGCTCCGAGAGCACGAGCGTGCTCGAGCTTCTCCGGCGCGACGTCGACGGCGACGATCCGCTCGGCGCCGCGCAGCAGGGCGCCCTGCACCACGGCGAGCCCGACGCCGCCGCAGCCGATCACGGCCACCGAGGCCCCGCGCTCCACCGGAGTCGCCCAGAGGGCTGCGCCCGCCCCGGTCGAAAAGCCGCACGCGAGCAGCGCAGCCTGCTCCATCGGCAGTTCCTCCGGCACCCGGACGGCACACGCCTCGTGCACGATCGCCTGCTCGGCGAACGTGCCGCACCGCAGCACGGGCGTCAGCAGGCCGCCGTCGATCGCCCGGTGCAGCCGTCGTTTCGCGCGGAGCTGGGAGGAGCAGCGGCGAGGATCTCCGCGGCGGCAATGCGGGCAGTCGCCGCACGGCGCCCGCCACGCGATGACGACGCGGTCGCCGGGAGCGACGGACTCGACCTCACCGCCCACCTCCTCGACGACCCCGGCACCCTCGTGTCCCAGCAGGATCGGGAACCGGTCGCCCCGGCCCTTCGTCTCGACGACGTGGAGGTCGGAGTGGCAGAGCCCGCAGGCGAGGACCCGGACGAGCACCTCGCGCGGTCCGGGCGGGTCGACGGTCAGCTCCTCCACCGCCGGCGCCGCTTCGGGCTCGGCGTAGACGACGCCGCGCGTCACGTGGCGCGCCGCAGCTGCTCGTCGAGCGGCACGAGAGGCAGTTCGAAGGTCTCGACGGCGCTGTGGTCCGTGACGACGTTGTCGCCGAGCTCGAGCATCGTGAGCTGGTCGCGCGTGACGGGCGCGCCGGGCAGCCGCTCGGTCACGGTCGCCTGCAGGCGCATCGCGCCGACGGGGACATGGACGGACGGCCGCCGCACGCCGAGAACGCGCTTCAGGCGTTCCCAGAACTCGTTCCAGCTCACCGCGTCGGGCCCGCCGAGCTCGAAGGTCCGGTTCGTGGCCGCCTGCTCGTCGATCGCGCGGGCGTAGTACTCGGCGAGATCGTCGACCCAGATCGGCTGGAGCCGCCGGTGCCCCGAGCCGATCACCGGCGTGACGGGCGCGAAGCGGGCGAGGCGGATGAAGGTCGGGAGGACGCCGCCGTCGCGGCCGAAGACGAAGCTCGGCCGGAAGATCACGTGGTCGAGCCCCGACTCCCGCACGGCCCGCTCCATCTCCCACTTCGCGGCGAAGTACGGCACGGCATCCTTCGAGCGCTCGTCGAGGCCGAGCGCGCTCGCAAGCACGAACCTCTTCACGCCGGCGCTCTGCGCGGCCGCGACGACGTTGCGCGTTCCCTCGGCCATCACGCGCTCGAAGTCCTGCGGCGGGCCCTTGATGATCGCGACGAGGTGGACGACGGCGTCCACGCCTGCGCAGGCGGCGAGGAGGGAGGCGGGATCGGTCACGTCTCCTCCCACGAGCTCTGCGCCCCAGGCTGCGAGCCGGGTGGCACGCGCCGGGTTTCGCACGAGCGCCCGCACCGGGATCTCGCGCGTGCGCAGCGTGTGCACCACGTGCGGCCCGATGAACCCCGTCCCGCCGGTGACGAGGACCGTCACGAGCCCTCGAAGTTCTGCCAGTAGCGGCTCGCGGTCGGCCCACGCTGGCCCTTGTACTTCGAGCCGATCGCCTCCGAGCCGTACGGCGTCGCGGCCGGTTCGGTCATCTGCATGAAGGAGATCTGCCCGATCTTCATCGCCGGATAGATCGTGATCGGCAGGTTGGCGACGTTCGAGAGCTCGAGCGTCACGTGGCCGTCCCAGCCCGGGTCGATGAAGCCCGCCGTCGAGTGGATGAGGAGGCCGAGGCGCCCGAGCGACGACTTGCCCTCGAGGCGCGCCACGAGGTCGTCGGGCAAGCGGATCCGCTCGAGGGTCGAGCCGAGCACGAACTCGCCGGGATGGAGGACGAAGGGCTGGTCATCCTCGACCTCGACCAGCTCGGTCAACTCCCCCTGCTCGACCTTCACGTCGATGAACGGGTAGCGGTTGTTGTGGAAGACCCGAAAGAAGCGATCGACGCGGACGTCCACGCTCGAGGGCTGCAGCAGCGCCTCGTCGTAGGGGTCGATCTCGATCCTCCCCTCGCCGAGCAGCCGGGCGATCGTCGCGTCGGAGAGCACCATCGCAAGCGATTCTTACCCTGAATCCCCGGCCGGTGGAGTGGCTATCGTGACCATGTGGCCGTCGCGCGCGCAATCGAGCTTCGCACCGAGATCCCGGGCCCGCGCTCCCGCGAGATCATCGAGCGCAAGGAGCGGGTCGTCGCCGATCCGCTCGGCCTCTATCTGCCGATCATGATCGCCGAGGGCAGAGGTGCGACTGTCACCGACGTCGACGGCAACAGCTTCGTGGATTTCACCGGCGGCGTCGGCTGCCTCAACGTCGGTCACGCGCATCCGCGCGTCGTGGCGGCGGTGCAGGAGCAGGCCGCGCGCTTCTTCCACACGGACTTCACGATCGTGCCCTACGAGATCTACGTCGACTACGCCGAGCGGTTGACGGCGCTCGCACCGTTCACCGGCCCGGCCAAGGCCGCATTCTTCAACGCCGGTACCGAGGCCGTCGAGAACGCGGTCAAGTTCGCGCGCGGCTACACGCGCCGGCCGGCGGTGATCGGCTTCGAGGGCGGCTTCCACGGGCGCACGCTCCTCTCGCTCACGCTCACCTCGAAGACGCATCCCTACAAGGCGGGCCTCGGCCCGTTCGCCCCGGAGGTCTACCGCGTCCCGTTTCCGGACGAGTACCGCGGCATCACCGGGCGCCACGCCCTCGACGTGCTCGAGCGCGCGCTCTCGACGCAGGTCGCCGCCGAGACGGTCGCGGCGATCGTCGTCGAGCCGGTGCAGGGCGAGGGCGGCTTCATTCCCGCCCCGCAGGAGTTCATGGATGGGCTGCGCGCGATCTGCGACCGCGAGGGGATCCTGCTCGTCGTCGACGAGGTGCAGACCGGCTTCGGGCGCACCGGCCGGATGTTCGCGATCGAGCACTACGGGGTCGAACCCGATCTGATGACGGTCGCGAAGTCGATCGCCGGCGGGCTGCCGCTCTCCGGCGTCGTCGGCAAGGCGGAGATCATGGACTCGCTCTGGGACAACGCGGTCGGCGGCACGTACGTCGGGAACCCCGTCACGCTCGCGGCCGCTTCGGCCGTTCTCGACGTGTTCGAGGAGGAGGGACTCGTCGAGCGGTCGCGGCGGATCGGCGACACGATCCGGTCGCGCATGCTCGGGTGGCAGGAGCGGTTCGAGGCGATCGGCGACGTCCGGGGCGTCGGCGCCATGCTTGCGGTCGAGTACGTCGAGGACCGCGAGACGAAGGAGCCCGCGCCCGGCATCGCCTCGCGCGTTGCCGAGGAGGCCGCGGCCCGCGGGCTGTTGCTCCTCAAGGCCGGCGTCCACTCGAACTGCAACCGCGTCCTCTGCCCGCTCGTCATCACGGACACCGAGCTCGAGGAAGGGCTCGGTGCGTGGGAGGAGGCGCTGGAAGCCGTCCTGGCGTAGCCGCGCCCGGTCTTCTCGCCGTGTCACGGCCTCCGCAGCCCGGTGACCTGATCGCCGACCGCTACGAGCTCGAGGAGCTCGTGGGCACCGGCGGCATGTCGAGCGTCTTCCGCGCACACGACCGCCAGCTCGAGCGGCGCGTCGCGATCAAGATCCTCCACGAGCACTACGCCGAGGACCCCGAGTACCTCGAGCGCTTCCGCCGCGAGGCGCGGGCGGTCGCCAAGCTGTCCCACCCGAACATCGTCACCGTCATCGACCGCGGGGACGACGACGGCCGGCAGTACATCGTCTTCGAGCACGTGGACGGCGAGAACCTGAAGGAGCTCGTGCTGCGCTCGGGCCGGCTCTCGGTGCGGCGGGCGCTCGAGCTCGCGCTCGCAGTCGCGGACGGGCTCGCGTTCGCCCACGACCACGGGCTCGTGCACCGGGACGTCAAGCCCCAGAACGTCCTCCTCAGCAGTGAGGGCGAGGTGAAGGTGACCGACTTCGGCATCGCGCGCTCGCTCCACATGGAGCACGGAGTCACGCAGACGGGAACCGTGCTCGGCACCGGCGAGTACCTCGCGCCCGAGCAGGCGAGCGGCAAGCCGGTCTCGCCGACGACGGACGTCTACTCGCTCGGCGTCGTCCTCTGGGAGCTGCTCGCGGGTGACGTCCCGTTCGTCGGCGAGAACTTCGTCGCTGTGGCGCTGCGCCACGTCAACGAGCCGCCCCCGCCCCTGCGCGAACGGCGGCCGGACGTGTCGCCGAGGCTCGACGCCGCCGTCCAGCGCGCGCTGGCGAAGGATCCGGCGCGGCGTTTCCCCTCCATGAACGCCTTCGCGAAGGAGCTGCGGGCGTGCCTGGCGGAGGCGGAAGGGGAGATCGCGCCGCCGCCTCCCCCGGAGGACGACCTCGCCATGACCGTCGTCACGCCTCCGGCACCTGCCCCCGGCCGAGCTCCGGCGCGTCGGCGCGCGCGCCCTCCCGCCCGTCGCCGGCGACGCCCCCTCGCGTACGTCTTGCTCGCGCTCGCCGTTGCCGGGGCGGCGTTCGCGGCCGTTCTTCTGCTCGGCGGCGGAGGCCACGGCCAGGGCGGTTCCGGCGACACCGGCGGCGGCTCGGGGGCGACCGTCCGCCTGCGCGGCATCGCGGGCTATGACCCCGAAGGGGATGGCGCGGAGCACAACGAGCTGGCCAGCGCGGCTACCGACGGCAGCACCGCGTCGGCCTGGACGACGGAGACGTACCACGGGGCAGACTTCGGCGGTCTCAAGACCGGTGTCGGCCTGATCCTCTCCGCAGGCAAGCCGGTGAAGCTCGAGCAGCTGACCGTTAGCACGCCGACGCCCGGCTTCACGGCGCAGATCCAGGCGGGCGACTCGCCGACCGGAGGCTTCACGGCCGACTCGTCCGCGCAAACGGTCAACGGCACGACGACGTTCCCTCTCGACGGTAAGACCGCGACCTACTACGTCGTCTGGATCACGCGGCCGCCGGCCGACCGCGCCGAGATCTCGGAAGTCACCGCGAAGAGCTAGTACTCGAGCTTCGAGCGGCGCTCGTGCCGCTCGAGCGCGAGCTCGACGAGCCGGTCGAGCGCCTCCGCGTAACCGAGCCCGGAGGCCTCGAAGAGCCGGGCCCAGACGCTCGTTGCGGTGAAGCCCGGCATCGTGTTCAGCTCGTTGAGGACGACCTCGCCGTCGGGCTCGCGGACGAAGAAGTCGACGCGCGCCAGGCCCTCGCACTCGCTCGCCACGAACGAGTCGACGGCGCGACGCTGCAGAAGCTCGACCGTCTCCTGCGGGAGGCCGGGCGGCGGGACGAGGAGCTCCATCCCGCCCTCGTCGTACTTCGAGGCGAAGTCGTACCACTCGTGCTCGAGCGTGTCGATCTGGCCGGGCAGCGAGGCGATCGGTGGGGGCACGCGGTTGCCCAGCACGCCCACCTCCACCTCCGTCCCTGTGACGAACTCCTCCACGAGCACCTTCTCGTCGTGCCGGAAGGCGAGCTCGACGGCCGGCGTGAGCTCCTCGTCGGAGTGCACCTTCGAGATGCCGACCGAGGAGCCGAGTCGCGCGGGCTTGACGAAGACGGGGTAGCCGAAGGGGTTCTCGACCGCGTCGCCGAGCCGGATCGCGTGGTGCGCCGCCACGGGGATACCGCTGTCGCGCATCACCTTCTTGAACAGGTCCTTGTCCATCGCGAGCGCGGAGGCCGCGACCCCGGCGCCTACGTACGGGACGTCGGCGAGCTCGAGCAGTCCCTGCACCGTGCCGTCCTCCCCGAAAGGCCCGTGCAGGATCGGGAGCACGACGTCGACCACACCGAGTGTCTCGAGCGTCCCGCTCTCCGCCGGAACCGGGAGCGTCTCGGCGGGCCCTCGGCCGAGCTCGGGCGTTGCGTCCCCGGTCGCCAGCGCCCAGCGCCCGTCGCGGCCGATTGCGACCTCGGCCACCTCGTACCGCTCCGGGTCGAGCGCCGCGGCGACCGATCGTGCCGACGCCAGGGAGATGTCGTGCTCGCTCGAGCGGCCGCCCGCGAGGATGGCCACGCGAAGACGGCGCGAGCTCAAGGGGTCGTGGTTGTCGTCGTCGTCGTCGGCGGTGGTGGCGGCCCCGGCGAGTGCTGGCCGATCACGATCGTTACCACGTCGCCCTTCGTCGCCGTGGAGTTGCCGGGCGGGTTCTGCGACTGGACGACGTTGTCCTGGTCCGCCCCGGTGTTCTGGTACTGCTGGTTCACCTTGAAGCCGTCTGCCTGGAGCGTCTGCACCGCCTGCTGCGAGGTGAAGCCGACGACGTCGGGCACGGTGGCCTGCGGCGGGCCGTTCGAGACCTCGACGGTCACGCTCGTGCCCTTCGTCTCCGACGAGCCGGGCACTGGGCTCTGGGAGATCACCTGGTTCGCCGGCGCGGTGCTGTTGTTGACGTACTTCGGGTTCGCGTTGAACCCGGCCTTGTTGAGCTTCGAGATGGCCTCCTGGAGGCTCAGTCCCACGACGCTCGGCACCGTGCCCGTGGCCGGCCCGCTCATCACGTTCACGCGTATCTTCGATCCCTTCGGCACCGACTCGCCGGCGGCCGGGTCGGTCGCCGTCACCTGATCTTTCGTGTCACCCGGAACGATGTGACGCTCGGGTTTCAGCCCCAGGTTGACGAGGGTCTGCTGGGCCGTCGGCCACGACTGTCCCTTGACGTCGGGGACGCTGACCTTCGGCGGTCCCGTCGAGACCCAGATCGTGACCGTGCCGTTCTTGTCGATCTTCGAGCCCGCCTCCGGGTCCTGCTTGAAGACCTTGCCGCGGTCCACCTTCTCGTTCGAGACCCTGTTCACCGCCGCGTGGAGATTCGCCGCCGTGATCTGCTGCTCGGCGTTCTTCTGGCTTTCGCCCACGTAGTTGTTGACCACCACCTGCGGCGTGCCCGACAGCTCCTGCCAGACGAAGAAGCCGGCGATGATGGCCGCGATGACGAAGCCGACCGCTACGAGCCACGGCCAGAGCGGCCGGTCCTGGCCGCCGTGCTCCTCGTACACCTCCTCCT
>DATEPQ010000174.1:0-2046 GCA_035273125.1 Gaiellaceae bacterium | reverse complement strand
GCGCTCGGTCAGACCGGGGCGATCGCGGTGATCGCCGTCGCAGAGCGCGGCACGATGCTCTTCCCCGGCGCAGCCGTCTACATGGAGAAGATCGCAGTCGGGCCGCGCGCGATCGACGCGATCGAGATCGCGAAGAGCCCGACCGAGAACGTTCGCGCGGTCGCCGAGGCGCTCGGCAAGTCGACGAGGGAAGTGGACGTGATTGTCCTCGAGCGGGAGCGGCACGACGACCTGATCGCCGAGCTGCGCGACGCGGGCGCGCGCGTCCGGCTGATCCGCGACGGCGACGTGGCGCCCGCCATCGCCGCCGGCCAGCAGGGGACGAACGTCGACATGCTCTACGGCATCGGGGGCACGCCGGAGGGCGTGATCTCGGCTGCCGCCCTGAAGTGCGTCGGCGGCGGCATCCAGGGCCGCCTCTGGCCCCGCGACGACGAGGAGCGGCAGCGACTGGTGGGCGCGGGCCTCGATCCGGAGCGTGTCCTCCACACCGACGACCTCGTGTCCGGGGAGGACGTGTTCGTCGCTGCGACAGGGGTGACGAACGGGCCGCTATTGCGTGGTGTCGTCCACTCGCCCGGCGGCGCGGAGACGGACTCCATCGTGATGCGCTCGCGCTCGGGGACGGTTCGCCGCGTCGTCGCCCAGCAGTCGCTTGCAAAGCTGTCGGCCTTGACCGGATTCGAGTACACGTGACGGACGAGGCGACGTTCGACGAGCTGCCGAGCGGCCGGAACCCGGCCTCCGACGGCTGGTTCGTGCTCAACCTCGCCGACGCCGCCGCGTTCCGGAACGAGGAGAAGGGCGGCGCGGTCCTCCCGCTCGAGCCGAGGGGAGGCCCGTTCACCGACTTCGGCGTCAACGTCCACGTCGTCTGGCCCGGCGAGCCGAGCGCGCTCTACCACTCCGAGAACGTGCGCGAGGCGTTCCTGGTGCTCTCGGGCGAGTGCACGCTGATCGTCGAGGAGCAGGAGCGGCAGCTCCGCCAGTGGGACTTCTTCCATTGTCCGGCCGGGACCCGCCACATCTTCGTCGGCGCCGGCGACGGGCCGTGCGCGATCCTGATGATCGGCGGGCGCACCCAGGACGAGGAGCTCCACTATCCGGTCAGCGAGGTCGCGGCGAAGCACGGCGCCTCTGTCGCGCGGGAGACGGCGAACCCGGACGAGGCGTACGCCGACTGGCCGGGAGAGTTCGTCCCGGCCGACCTGCCCTGGCCCGTCGAATAACCGCCTAGGCCGCGACCGCCTCCCGCTCCATCTCCGGGGCATAGGCACCGGTGCGCGCGGCGGCGTTCATCTTCGCGCGGTGGTAGTAGGCCCGCTGACCGGCCTCGACGTTCTCCGGCTTGCCGCCCCAGGCCTTCAGCGCGGGTGCCTGCAGCGCGCGCCCGTAGGAGAAGGAGAGCTGCCACGGGTGCGGGCCGCGCGCGTTCATCGCGTTGAGGTGGGCCGTCGCGTCCTCGTCCGACTGGCCGCCCGAGAGGAAGACGATGCCGGGCACCGCCGCCGGCACGTGCTTCGTCAGCGTATGGAGCGTCGCCTCGGCGACCTCCTCGATCCCGGCACGGTCCGACGCCTCGTAGCCGGAGAGGACCATGTTCGGCTTGAGCAGCGTTCCCGCGACGTCGACGCGCTGGTCGAAGAGCTCGGTGTAGACCGCGGCGAGCACGCGCGACGTGACGAAGCCGCTGCGCTCGATCGAGTGCGTGCCGTCCTGCAGCACCTCGGGCTCGACGATCGGGACGATGCCGGCCTCCTGGCAGAGTGCGGCGTAGCGGGCGAGCGCGTGCGCGTTCGTCCAGATGCAGTACTCGCTCGGCATCGTGTCCGTGATCGAGTACGTCGCGCGCCACTTCGCGAAGCGCGCGCCGAGCTCGCGATACTCCTCGAGCCGCTGCCGCAGGCCGTCGAGGCCCTCGGTCACCGTCTCGCCCTCGGCGAGCGCGAGCGGCTTCGCGCCCTTGTCGACCTTGATGCCCGGGATGACGCCCTTCGTGGCGAGCAGCTCCGGGAACGGCGTCCCGTCGTCCGAGCGCTGACGAAT
>DATEPQ010000173.1:0-2380 GCA_035273125.1 Gaiellaceae bacterium | reverse complement strand
TGATCGCCTTCTTCACGCGCGGCATCTCGCGCCGCGTCTAGCCCGGCTAAAGCGGCTTGTACGCCTTCACCGTCGTGCCGCGGGCACCGAACTTCTGCGCCTTCTCACGCGTGTCCGCGAACGTCGAGCGCGCGTAGGTGTACACGAGCTGACCGGTCTCGATCCGCTCGAACCCGTGCCGTTCCAGCAACCTCGCGTACGCTGCTTCCAGCAGCGCCCCTGCGATTCAGCCGGTCCAGAGGTCGCGCTTGCCCTCCTCGCTCACCGGCTTCTGGATCGTCACGTCGGCGATCTGGATCCGGCCCCCGGGTGCGAGCACGCGGAAGAGCTCCGAGAACACCGCGTCCTTGTCGGGGATGAGGTCGATCACCCCGTTCGAGATCACGATGTCGAAGCTCGCGTCGGCGAACGGCAGCTGCTCCGCCTCCGCTTCGAGGAACTCGACGTTCGTCGCACCCATCTCGGCTGCTGCCGCCCGCGCCTTGGCGAGCATCTCGGGCGTCATGTCGATGCCGGTCACGTGTCCTTCCGGGCCGACCATCTGCACCGCGACGAGCGAGTCCGTCCCGGCGCCCGAGCCGAGGTCGAGGACGCGCGCACCGCGCTCCAGCCGGCTGAGCGAGAACGGGTTCGCGACACCGGCGAACGACTCGACGGCGCTTTCCGGGACGTTCGCGAGCTCGTCCGGATAGCCGAGGTCCTCCGCCCACGATCCTCCGGTCGGGAAGACGTAGTGCTGCTCGGGCTCACTCGAGACCGATGCGTACTTCTTCTTGATCTCGCTCTTCAGGAGAGCGACGTCGACCTCAGTAGCTGAAGACTGTTGCGTCGTCATCGATCCACTCCCAGAGAGGGGTCGCCCCGGCCAGGCGAGCGTTGCTTACGAGGGCTCCGTCGTCGAGCTTGCGGGCGCTGAAACAGATCGGGCAGACCAGGAGCTCGCCACCTCCGTCGGCAAACTGCTGGAAGAGCTTGGACAGCGGCGGACAGCCGTCACAGGCCGTCCCCTCGGCCTGCCCGGGAAGTGCGAGACGCACGGCTTCCTTCGTCAGGAACATCCCCACCTGCTTGCCCTTTTCGAGAGCCGCGCCCGCAACGAGGAAGGCGACCGTCACGCGCTCGGCGTCCTCGAGGCCGATGGCGAGATTGATGACGACCTTCTCGCTCATCCGCGGATCTCCGTCATGCCGGTGACTCTACGAACCGCCGTTCTATCGCGCTAGGCGAAATTTCCAATAGAAGATATCGTCCAAGCCGATACGTATGACGGTTCTCTCCGAGCTCTGGGACACGACGCGGATGCGACTGCTCGTCGAGATCGAACGACGCGGCAGTCTTTCGGCTGCGGCCCAGGCGATCGGGATCGGCCAGCCTTCGGCGAGCCAGCACCTACGCACCCTCGAGACCGCCGCCGGCCAGCGTCTCGTGGAGCGGAACGGCCGCGGCAGCCGCCTGACCGAGGGCGGTCGCGTGCTCGCAGCGCACGCCGCGCGGGCGCTCGCGGCGCTTGCGGCCGGAGAACAGGAGCTCGGCGCGCTCGCCGGCCTGCAGACCGGAAGGATCCGTCTGGGTGCCTCCACCGCTCCGGGCTCCTACCTGCTGCCGGATACGCTCGGCTGCTTCAGCCGCGACTACCCCGGAGTCGATGTCGAGATCGAGATCGCGGCGAGCGGCGAGATCCTTCGGCGGCTGCTCTCGGGCGGCATCGAGCTCGCAATCGTCGGCGTGGACAAGGCGGACGGGCGGATCGCGCTCGAGCCGTTCCTCGCGGACGAGATCGTGGGGGTCGCGAATGCGGGCGTGGTGGAGACAGAGGCCGGGACGCTCGACCCGAACGCTCTCGAGGAGGTGACCCTTCTCTGCCGTGAGCCGGATTCGAGCTCGCGCGCATTCGTCGAACGGGAGCTGCGCGAGATCGGGGTTCGGCCGGCACGCATATGGGAGCTCGGCTCAACCGAAGCCGTGAAGCGAGCCGTCCGCGAGGGACTCGGAGTCGGATTCCTGTCTCGCTACGCGGTCGCGGAGGAGACCGAGCGCGGCGAGCTCGAGGTTTTTCGCCTGCGCGGTCGGCCGCCGCTCATGCGCGACTTCCAGATCGCCCGCCTGGCCCGTCGCCCGCTGTCTCCCGCCGAGACCGCATTCGTCGCGACGCTGACCCGCTGCTCCTCGAAGCAGTCGGCCTACGCCGAGGCGTGCGTCGCCGGCTCTGGGTTGCGCTCGGCGTAGCGGTCAGGGTCGTCCTCGAACCGGTGCCGGCAGTGGTCCGAGCAGAAGTAGACGGCCACCCCGTCGCGCTCCGAGCGTGCCGCCGCGTTCGCCACCTCGACCTGCATCCCGCAGACCGGGTCGATCGCGTACCCGGCCCCGCCGCCGAGCCGCC
>DATEPQ010000172.1:0-10635 GCA_035273125.1 Gaiellaceae bacterium | reverse complement strand
GCGAGCAGAGGGCCCCGCGGTCACCCGGCCTGCAAGCCGGATTGTACCCCGGTTCTCGCGCCCTCGATCCGCCCGTGGAGGCGCATCGAGCACTCGGGACAGCGGACGAGCGAGCCCTCGTGGAGCACGAACTCGCCGCAGACCGGGCACTCGAGAGACGCCCCGCGCAGCACGGCGAGGAGCTCCTGCTCGAGGGTCCGGTGAAGCGGCGTCGGCCCGCTCATAGCTCCCGGAACACCCCCACGACCTTGCCGAGGATCTGGACGTGCGGTGCGTAGATCGGCTCGAGCGCCGAGTTCTCCGGCTGCAGGCGGATGCGGCCGCTCTCGCGAAAGAATCGCTTCACCGTCGCCTCGTCGGCCGTCTCGTCCTGACCGGCGAGCGCGACGACGATCTCGCCGTCCCGCGCCTCCTGGGCCCGCCGCACGACGACGACGTCGCCGTCGAGGATGCCGGCCTCGATCATCGAGTCGCCCTTCACCCGCAGCAGGAAGTCTCCGCGCAGGCTCTCGGGGACCGCGATCTGGTCCTCGACGTTCTCGTCCGCCAGCAGCGGCCCCCCGGCGGCGATCTGCCCGAGCAGCGGCAGCCTGGGCAGCTCCGCGACCACGGGCTCCGCGCTCCTCTCCCGGCCGACGAGCTCGAGCGCCCGCGGCTTCGTCGGGTCACGGCGCAGCAGCCCCGCCCGCTCGAGGTTCGCGAGGTGCGCGTGCACGGTGGAAGGTGACGCGAGCCCGACTGCCTCGCCGATCTCCCGCACGGTCGGCGGGTAGCCGTGCCGGTCGACATAGTCGACGAGGAAGCTCCAGATCTCGCGCTGCCGGCCGGTCAACTCGGCTGTCGTCTGCATCTCACGCTCCGGGGTCGGGGATAGAGTCGAACAGGTGTTCGACAGGAGGGTACGGACTCCTCCGGACGGCGTCAACCGAACCAATAGAAAGGGCCGTCGCGAGACGGCCCGGAAGTGCGCTGGAGAGGACTTGAACCTCCACGGCCTGTTAAGGCCACTAGGCCCTCAACCTAGCGCGTCTACCAATTCCGCCACCAGCGCGAGAGCCCGCGCATAGTAGCGCCCGCGGCGTCTACGAGAGGTAGCGGAAGAGGGCGATGCTGTTGGCGAAGAAGAGCACCGTCAGCACCACCGTGACGCGGGTCAGGTTCCGCTCGACGATGTGCGTTCCGCCCTGCGAGGCCGGGGTGAAGCCCATCCCTCCCATGCCGGCGTCACGGCCCGAGTGCATGAGGATGAGCGCCGTCATGCCGACGACGATGAGCACCTGGACGACTGCGAGGAACGTGAGCACGCGCTCAGGGTAGCCGCCGACGCGTCACTTCGACGATCGCCGCGACCAACTCGGAGGCGATGCGGTCTTTGGTGACGTAGCCGGACGCCCCCGCCTCCCGCGAACGGTCGACGTCGGCGCGCGAGTTCGAGCCCGTGAGCATGAGGACGTGAGTGTCGTCGCTCGCCGCGCGGATCTCGCGCGTGGCCTCGAAGCCGTCCAGGACCGGCATGCTGACGTCCATGAGGACGACGTCCGGCCCGAGTCGCCGCGCGAGCTCGACCGCCTCGCTCCCATCGCCCGCCTGGCCCACGACCTCGATGCGCTCGTCGGTGGCGAGGATCGCCTCGAGCGCCTCGGCGAAGAGCCGATGGTCGTCGGCGATGAGCACGCGGAGCGGCTTGGCTTTCCTGGGGCGAGCGGCCACCCCGTAATCCTCGCTGTTAGCGTCGCATTGTGGAAGAGGGCGTCCAGGAGCGGATCCAGAAGCTGCTCGTGACGGGCGACAACCGGCTCAAGCAGGGCGTGGATCCGCGCAAGGCGCGCGAGAGCTGGGAGCAGGCGCTCGCGCTCGCGCGCGAGGCCGGGCTCGAGGAGCGGATCCGGCCGCTCGTCGAGGTCAGGCTGGCGGATCTGGAGCAGCCGCGCGACTGAGGATCGCCTCGATCTGCTCCGCCTGCCGGCGAACGTCGTGTTCGGTCGTCGCCTCGCGGGCGGCGAGGTTCGGGCACGGCAGCGCGGCGGCCTGCTCGAGCCCACGCGCGAGGGCGTCAACGTCGAGCGGGTCGACGAGCACGCCGGCCTCGGGCGGAACGAACTCGGGCGGCCCTCCGATCCTGGTCGCAACGACCGAGCGGCCGCAGGCCATCGCCTCGAGCAGCGCCTGGCCGAGCGGCTCCACCAGGCTCGGCTGGGCAAGGACGCGGCTCTCCGAGAGCAGGCGCGGGATCTCGTCGTGGGCGACGCGCCCGAGCAGACGAACGCGCTCGCGCCCCTCCAGCTCGGCTCGAAGCGGCCCGTCACCGGCAAAGGTGAGCGTGCCCTCGCCGAGCCGCGCGAAGGCATCGGCGAGCCGGGCGACGTTCTTCCGCTCGTCGAGGGCACCGACACAGAGGAAGCCGGGCGGCCCGGACGGCGTCTCCGTGACCGCGAAGCGCTCGCGGTCGACTCCGCTCGACACGACCTCGATCTTCCCGCGTGCCTCGGGTAGCTTCGTCTCGAGCTCGCGCCGCAGGTAGCCGGAGACGCAGATCACCGCCGCCGCGCGCCGCACCACGAGCCGGGTCGCAGCCGTGACGCCCGGGATCGCGCCGATGTTCCGGACGTCCCTCCCGTGCGCGGTGACGACGAGCGGAGCGCCGCCGGCCAGAGCCGCGATCAGGCCGGAAGGCACGAGGAAGTGCGCGTAGACGACGTCCGGACGGCTCGCGGCGCGGGCCCGGCGCGCGAGCGTCAGATAGCGCAGCTTCCCCCCGGAGCGCGTGTCGAGGACTGCCCGCTCGATCTCGTGTCCCCGGTCCACGAGCTCGCGCTCGACCTGAGCGACGAATGTCCCGAGATCGGGCGCGTCGGGCCCGGGGTACATCTGCGAGACGAGCAGGATGCGCACGGGGCCAGCGTACGCGGGCCCCGCACGCGGTTCAGGTCGTGGCGGCGCTGCGCACGGCCTCGACGACGAAGTCGGAGCGGCCTTCGAAGAGCAGATCGAGCAGCCGCTTCGCACCGAGCAGGCCGGCGGGGCGCCGGAGCAGCGCGAGGAGCCGCGTCTCGTCGAGGCCCACGGCGCGGGCCGCCTTCACGGCCTCGCGCACGCCGGCCGGGATCTTTCCGCCCGGACCGAACTGCCACGCCGGATACAGCCACTCGCCGTGGTCGCGGATCGCGAAGAGCTCGCCGCGGTCGCGGAGCTGCTCCATCTCGTTGGGATTGACGCCTAGTCGGCTCGTCAGCCACGAGCCGGGAAGCGGGGTGGTGGGAACGTCGTGCAACATGTGGGCTCCTTCGTCGGTTCAGGGGACGCGAGCACCATCGCGGCCGGCGCTTAATTTCTGCTTGAGGCGTGCTTCAAGGGGCGACGAGCATCGAGTTCCGCATCCTCGGATCGGTCGAGGCGGTCGGGGACGACGGCCCGATCGCGCTCGGCGCGCCGAAGCAGCGCGCCCTGCTCGCCCTGCTTCTGCTGAACGCGAACACGGTCGTCTCGCGGGACCGACTCGTGGACGCGCTCTGGGGAGCGGACCCGCCGCGGTCGGCGGTCTCGTCGCTCCAGGTCTACGTGCACGGGCTGCGGCGAGCGCTCGGCGCGGAGCGCATCGAGCGGCACGGAACGGGCTACCGGCTCCGGCTGGATCCGGCCGAGCTCGACCTCGCCCGGTTCGAGCGGCTCGTCGAGACCGCTGCGGTGGCTCTGGCTTCCGGCCGGGCGGCAGAGGCGGCGGAGGATCTCGGGCGCGCGCTCACGCTCTGGACCGGCGCACCGCTCGCGGATCTCGCTGGCGAGCCCGTCCACGCAGCCGAGGCAGCACAGCTCGAGGAACGGCGCCTCCGAGCGCTCGAGCTCCGCCTCGACGCCGAGCTCGAGCTCGGGCGGCACGACGAGCTCGTGCCCGAGCTCGAGGGGTTGATCGCCGCCGAGCCCTACCGGGAGCGATTTCGGGCGCAACATGCGCTCGCGCTCTACCGCTGCGGACGGCAGGTGGACGCGCTCGCAGCCTGCCGGGCCGCGCGCGAGCTGCTCGTCGAGGAGCTCGGCGTCGATCCCGGGCCGGAGCTGCAGGAGCTCGAGCGGCGGATCCTGCGCCACGATCCTGCACTCGCCGCACCGGAGGCGGCCGCACCCGCTCGCCTGCGGCTCCCGACGCCGCCGACTCCGCTCGTCGGCCGCCGGCTCGAGGTGGCTGCAGTCTGCGCGCTGCTGCGCCGCCCCGAGGTGCGCCTCGTCACGCTCACGGGGCCGGGTGGTGCAGGCAAGACCCGGCTCGCGCTCGCCGCGGCGGCCGAGCTGGGGCCCGAGCTCGCGGACGGCGCCGTCTTCGTCGACCTCGCTCCGGTCCGCGACCCGGCGCTCCTCGTCTCGATCCTGGCCCAGGCGCTCGGCGCCGGCGAGGGCGGCGCGGCCGTGGAGGACGCACTCCTCGCGACTCTGCGCGACCAGAGCATGTTGCTGCTGCTCGACAACCTCGAACAGCTGGTGCCTCACGTGGAGCTCGTCTCGCGCCTGCTCGCTGCGGCGCCGCGCCTGCTCGTGCTCGCCACCAGCCGCACGCCCCTCCGCCTCGCCGGCGAGCACGAGTATCCGGTTCCGCCGCTCGCGCTCCCGGAGCCGGCGACGAGCTTCGAGCAGCTCGCCGCGAACGACGCCGTGCGCCTCTTCGCCGCGCGCGCCGGCGCGGTCGACCCGGCGTTCCAGCTCGACGCGGACAACGCCGCCGCGGTCGCAGAGGTCTGCGCGCGGCTCGACGGGCTGCCGCTTGCGATCGAGCTCGCCGCCGCGCGCTCGAAGCTCTTGCCGCCCGCGACGATGAACCGTCGGCTCGACCGCGCACTCGACCTGCTCGTCGGGGGTGCCCAGGATCTGCCGCGGCGCCAGCAAACGCTCCGCGCAACGCTCGAGTGGAGCCACGGCCTCCTCGACGATGCCGAGCGCACGCTGTTCGCGCGGCTGGCCGTCTTCGTCGGAGGCTGGACCCTCGAGGCGGCCGAGGCGGTCTGCGGCGAAGACGGGATCGACGTGTTCGAGACGCTGGCCTCGCTCGTCGACGAGAGCCTCGTCCGGCCGGTGCGGCGACCGACCGGGGAGCCGCGCTTCCGGATGCTCGAGACGATTCGCGAGTACGCCGGCGAGTTGCTCGAAGCCTCGGGTGAGGCGGAGACCATGCGCCGACGGCACTGCGAGTACGTCGTCGCGCGAGTCGAGGAGGCGGCCGCGGCGTGGCACGTCGGTGGAAGTCCGCGGGAGGTCTTCTTCCCCGTTCTCGATGAGGAGCTCGACAATCTCCGCTCTGCTCTGGCGTGGGCGGCGGCGGCGGGCGAACTGGAGCTCGAGGTACGGCTCGGCGTGGCGGCGCGGTGGTACTGGGTGGTGCAGGGGCACCTCGGCGAAGGACGCCGCGTGTTCGACGGAATCATCGCCCGCACGGTCGATGCGCCGAAGGAACTCCGCGCGACGGCTCTCGTCCAGGGCGCGATCTTCCCGTTCCGCCAGGGAGACACGCGGCTGTCTGCCGCGCTTCTCGAGGAGAGCCTCGACCTCTATCGGGAGCTCGGCGACGAGGAGGGAATCGCGCGTGCCATTGCCGAGCTCGGCGGGATCGCGATCGCCGAGCTCGATCTCGACAAGGCGGCGACGCTGTACGAGGAGGCCGTCCCGCTTCTCCGCAGCCTGGGCAATCTCGCCCGCCTGGCCACGGCCATAGCCAATCTGGGGACGATCGCCCATATGCGCGGCGATCCGGCCTCGGCGGTCCGCCTCTACGCGGAGGCGATCGAGCTCGACCGGAGAGCCAACGAGGAGGACGCGCTCGCGGTCAACCTCCACAACCTCGGGCGATCCGAGCTCCAGCTCGGACACACCGAGCAGGCGCTCGCGGCACTGCGCGAGAGCCTCGCGCTCGCGCGACGACTCGGCTACCGCGAGGTGATCGCCTACCTGCTGGGCGGGTTCGCGGAGGTGGCGATGCGCGAGGACGATGCTGCACGGGCCGGGACACTGCTTGGCGCGTCGGAAAAGGTGTTCACCGAGATCGGCCGCGTCGCCGACCCGGACGAGGCGGAGATGCACGACCGCGTCGCGGCGTTCGTCGTCGACGCGGTCGGCCCCGAGCGCGCCGCGCGGCTCCGCGCCGAAGGGGCCTCGCGGTCGCTCGACGACCTCCTCGACCGCGTAGCCTCCTGGACATGAGCGACTACACGATCGTCAAACTCGGCGACGTCGAGAACGTCGCCCCGAGGTTCCAGATGCCGGAGGGGATGGACGTCCGCTTCCCGAAGCGGCAGCTCGGCTGCACCGTCGGCGCCGTCGGCATCGAGAAGCTCCCGCCCTGCGTGCGCACGCCGTTCGGCCACACGCACTCGGAGCAGGAGGAGCTCTACGTGATCGCGGAGGGCTCGGGCCGCATCAAGCTCGACGACGAGGTGCACGACCTGCAGCAGTGGGACATCCTCCGCATCGGCCCCGGCGTGATGCGCAACCTCGAGGCGGGCTCCGACGGGATCACCCTGGTCGCGTTCGGGGCGCCGATCGCCGAGGAGCACGACGCCGAGCTCGTGCCCGGCTGGTGGACCCCTGAGTAGATGAGCCGGGAGCGCCGGCCGTGCCGGCGCTCCCGGTGGGAACTCCCTTACCTGCGGCGGTCGACGAGGTCGACCATCGCCGGCGCGTTGGCCGTGTCGCACGTGTTGGCGAGGCAGCCGAGATGCCAGCTGTCCTCGATGGTGCGCAGCATCGAATAGTGGTTGTACGGCGTGAACGACGCCCGCGCCTGGTGCTGGTGACCGGTGATCACGATCGTGAGCACGTGCCCGCCGCCCGGGTTGGCGTCACAGCAGCCGCGGGTGTCCCCGAAGCCGAAGTCCGTCGCAGAGCCGGTGAAGTCGCTCTCGTCCCACGTGATGAAGATGACCGAGTTCGGCCCCCACGCCTTCGACGACATGATCTTCCCGACCGTGTCGGCGAGGAAGGTGTCCCCCGCCTGGATCAGCAGCTGCTCGTTCGAGAAGTCACACGGATCCGCCGAGCCTCCGCCGCCTCTGCCGTGCATGTCGTGACACTGGTTCGGGCTGATCCAGGAGTAGTCCGGCACGCGATTCGACGCGAGGTCGCTGTCGAGCTGGCTCAGGTCGACGAGCTTGGCCACGCGGCTCGGATCGTTCTGGACGTCGACGTACGAGATGAACGGGTTGTGCTTGCGCTCGTAGAGCTGATTGCCGCAGGCACTGGCGAGCTTGTTCGTACAGAGCGAGTAGCTCTCCATGTACCCCTTCCACGATTTGTGGTGGCTCTCGAGCTGGTCGACGATGTTCGGCAGGTCGACCGTGACGTCGTTGTCGTTGGGAACCCCCTGGGTCGTTCCGGCCGTCGCCGCGATGTAGTTCGGCTGGCTCGGATGCGTGACGCCGTAGTAGTTGCCGGCGACGCCGTACTTCTGGACCGCCTGGTTGATCCATGGCGCATTCGGGTTGCCGAGCAGAGCCTCGATGCCCGTGTTCTCCATCATGATCACGAACACGTGCCCGAGGTGCTGCGTCTTCTCCGCGTGCGGCCGCGCGGCGGGAGCGGCTGCCGTCCCCGCGAGTAGCACGAGCGCAGCGATCAGGCTGCCGCCGAGCAGCGTCCAGCGACGCTTGGTCATGCTCATTCCCCCCTTTGAGTTGTTGGACCGGCGAAACCTACGTCCAGCGCGGCCGCGCGTGCGTCAACGGCGCTTGATGTGCTTGAACAGCGAGGCTCCGTAGGACACCTGAGTGACATCCCCGGAGACCCGACACACCGTCCGCGCGCGGGCGCCCGACTCGAGGGTCTCGCCGATGCGGAAGAACGCCGCGGGGTAGCCCCCGACGATGAGGATGGTGCCCGGCTCCGACTTGCCTTTCGCGGTCGTGGTGCAGCCCGCCACGGTCCCGGCTCGGACCAGCCGGAGGTTGACGGTGGACGCCGAAGGGAGCGTCCAGAACGCGCGGACGGTGCGCCCGGTCTGCGACCACGTGTCGGGAGGTCCGCCGCTGCCACCGCAGCCGAGCAGGAGGCCACAAACGACAGCGATCGGAACGAACAGAAGAGGAGGCCGACGCACGGGGGCCAGTCTGCTCGGCTGCCGCCACCGGGTCAAGGATCAGGCACGGGCGCGCACCGCGTCGTACATCCCCCACTCCTCGCGCAGCGCCTCACAGATCTCGCCGACGGTGCAGCGCGCTCGCAGCGCCTCGCGCAGCGGCGGGAGCAGATTCGCGTCGCCCCGCGCGGCCTCGCGCACGTTCCCGATCGTCGCGGCGGCCTCCTCCGGGTTCCGCTCGGCCCGGACGCGCGCGGTCCGCTCCAGCTGCCGCTGCTCGGCGGCCGGGTCGATGTGCAGGAGCTCGATGCGCTCGCCCGACTCCTCCTCGAAGGCGTTCACCCCGACGATCACGCGCTCGCCCGCCTCGACCTGCTGCTGGAACTCGAAGGCGGCGCGCTCGATCTCCTCTTGGACGAAGCCCGATTCGACGGCCGCCACGGCGCCACCCGCGCCGTCCACCCGTTCGATCAGCTCCCCCGCCCGAGCCTCGAGCTCGTCGGTCAGCGCCTCGACGTAGAAGGAGCCGCCGAGCGGGTCGGCGGTGTCGATCGTGCCTGCCTCGGCCGCGATGATCTGCTGCGTGCGCAGCGCGATGCGCGCCGCGTGCTCGGTCGGCAGCGCGAGCGCCTCGTCGTAGCTGTTCGTGTGGAGGCTCTGCGCTCCGCCGGCGACCGCCGCCAGCGCCTGGATCGCGACGCGGACGACGTTGTTCTCCGGCTGCTGCGCCGTGAGCGTCGAGCCGCCGGTCTGGGCGTGGAAGCGGAGCGCGAGCGAGCGCGGGTTCGTCGCGCCGAAGCGCTCGCGCATGATCCGCGCCCACAGTCGCCGCGCCGCCCGGAACTTCGCCACCTCCTGGAAGAAGTCGTTGTGCGCGTTGAAGAAGAAGGAAAGGCGCGCGCCGAAGTCGTCCGGCGAGAGCCCCGCCTCGACCGCGGCCTCGCAGTAGGCGATGCCGTTCGCGAGCGTGAAGGCGAGCTCCTGCACCGCGGTCGAGCCCGCCTCGCGGATGTGGTAGCCGCTGATCGAGATCGTGTTCCAGCGCGGTATCCGTTCGGCGCAGTAGGCGAAGAGGTCGGTCGTCAGCCGCATCGAGGGCCGCGGCGGGAAGATGTAGTTCCCGCGCGCGATGTACTCCTTGAGGATGTCGTTCTGGACGGTGCCGCGGAGCGCGTCGGGCGCCACGCCCTGGCCGTCGGCGACGAGCTCGTAGAGCAGCAGCAGGAGCGCCGCGGGCGCGTTGATCGTCATCGAGGTGGAGACCTCGTCGAGCGGGATCCCCTCGAGCAGGATCTCCATGTCGGCGATCGAGTCGATCGCCACGCCGGTGCGGCCGACCTCGCCGAGAGCCCGGGGGTCGTCGGAGTCGTAGCCGAGCTGCGTCGGCAGGTCGAAGGCGATCGAGAGGCCGGTCTGTCCCCGCTGCAGCAGGTAGCGGTAGCGCGCGTTCGACTCCTCCGCCGACGCGAAGCCGGCGTACTGGCGGATCGTCCACGGCCGCCCGCGGTACATGTCCGGGTACGGCCCGCGGGTGAAGGGGTATTCGCCCGGCGGCTCGAGCTCGCGCGGCGCGTCGGCGGCCGTGTAGACGGGCTTCACCTCGATGCCCGACTCGGTGCGCCGGTCGCCGCTCTGAGCCACGCACCAGATCGTAGGGGTCTACGCGGCGGGATGGCACGCGTCCCGAGCCGGGGTGCGCTGCCGGAGGGCTACCTCGGCACCTGACCTCGCAGGCAAGATCAGGGCGTGCGCGTCACCGTCCGCCTCTTCGCCGGCCTGCGGGAACGCGCCGGTCGTGCGCGGCTCGAGCTCGACGACGTCGCACGCGTTGCGGACGTCTGGCCGGCGCTCGGACTCGGGGACGAGCCGCCGGGCCTCGTCTACGCGGTGAATCGCGAGTACGTCGACCGCGGACAGGAGCTCGCGGACGGCGACGAGGTGGCGCTCATCCCGCCCGTCAGCGGCGGCTCGTTCCGGCTCGTCGACGGCCCGCTCGACGTCGCGGCCGTGCTGCGCGAAGTCGAGGATCCCGAGGCGGGAGCGGTCGCGAGCTTCGTCGGCACCGTCCGTCGCCGCTCGCGAGAGCGCGACGTGCTCCATCTCGAGTACGAGGCCTACGAGGAGATGGCCGAAGAGATGCTCGCGCGGCTCGGCGACGAGCTGACCGAGCGCCACCGGCTGTGCGCGGTCGCCGTCCACCACCGCTTCGGGCGGGTCGAGATCGGCGAGGCGAGCGTCGTGATCGCCGTCTCCGCGCCGCACCGGTCGGCCGCGCTCGAGGCCTGTCGCGAGGCGATCGAGACGCTCAAGACGACGATCCCGCTCTGGAAGAAAGAGGTCTACGTGGGCGGGGAGGAATGGATCGGGAGAGGCTCGTGAGCATGCGGGCCGGGCAGCGAGGGGGACTCGCGCGCCGCTCGCGCGAGCTCGGCGTGCCGCTCGTGACGTTCGCCGCCTCCTTCGTCGCGTTCTCCGTGGGGTTCGGCGACTGGCGCTTCGGGCTCGGCCTCGTCCTCCTGATCCTCGTGCACGAGCTCGGTCACGTCTTCGAGGCGCGGCGGCAGGGATTGCGCGTCACCCTG